>DAIOGL010000141.1:0-4953 GCA_036745235.1 Sulfuritalea sp. | reverse complement strand
CCGAATCGCTGGCGATTCCGCCCGCCACCCTGTCCTTCCACGTCGCGCATCTGGCGCGCACCGGCTTGGTCACATCGCGCCAGGAAGGCCGCTTCATTTTCTACGCCGCGAGCTTTGCTGCGATGGACGATCTCATCGCCTATCTCACCGACAACTGCTGCCAGGGCGGCCAGTGCCTGCCGAAGACGGCAGTCCGCGCCACGGCCGCCCGCCGCCGCAAGGCAGCCTAGGCACATCTGCATCTCAGGAGAATTTCATGTCCGACCGGGTCTATAACGTCCTGTTTCTTTGCACCGGCAATTCGGCCCGCTCCATCCTGGCCGAAGCCATCCTCAGCCTCAGCGGGAAGGGGCGCTTCCGCTCCTTTAGCGCAGGCAGTCACCCTGCCGGCAAGGTGAATCCGTTTGCCATTGAACTGCTGGCGAGGCAGGGGCTGGACGTGGCAGGCCTGCGCAGCAAGAATTGGGACGAATTCGCCGCGGCCGGAGCTCCGCACCTGGATTTCGTGTTCACCGTCTGCGACAACGCGGCCGGCGAAGTCTGTCCTGTGTGGCCCGGAAAGCCGATGACGGCGCACTGGGGCATCGAAGATCCCGCTGTCGTCGCAGGTAGCGACGAAGACAAGCGTCGCGCATTCTCGAAGGCATTTGCAGAATTGAATCGCCGAATTTCCTTGTTCACCAACTTGCCGCTCGCCAAACTCGACGCGATGGCGATCAAGCGAGAACTGGATCAGATCGGGCACCTGCGCGACAAGGGCGAGTAATTAAGTATGAGTGCGCAATGCGAATCCGCCGCGAAGCAGGTAAGAGGCGCGCCGATGTCGACCTTCGAGCGCTATCTGACCGTCTGGGTCTTTCTGTGCATCATCGCCGGCATCGCCCTCGGCCAGTTCCTGCCGGCGCCCTTCCATGCACTGGGAAGGATGGAGATTTCCCGGGTCAATATTCCGGTCGGCCTGCTGATATGGGTCATGATCATTCCGATGCTGGTCAAGGTGGATTTCGGCGCGCTGCACGAAGTCAGGAACCATGTCAAAGGCATCGGTGTCACGTTGTTCGTGAACTGGCTGGTAAAGCCCTTCTCGATGGCATTTCTGGCCTGGCTGTTCATCCGCAACATCTTTGCGCCGATGCTGCCGGCCGACCAGCTCGACAGCTACATCGCCGGCCTGATCCTGCTCGCCGCCGCGCCGTGTACGGCGATGGTCTTCGTCTGGAGCCGGCTGACCAACGGCGATCCGTTGTTCACGCTGTCCCAAGTAGCCTTGAACGACAGCATCATGGTCGTCGCCTTCGCGCCGCTGGTGGCTTTCCTGCTCGGCATTTCCGCCATCACGGTGCCGTGGGACACGCTGTTCACCTCGGTCGTGCTCTACATCGTGATTCCGGTGATCCTCGCCCAGATCTGGCGCAAGTCGCTGCTGAGCAATGGACAGGGCCACTTCGACGCCATGATGGCGAAGATCGGCCCCTGGTCGATCACGGCGCTTCTGGCGACGCTGGTCCTGCTGTTCGCCTTCCAGGGCAAGGCCATCATCGACAAGCCGCTGATCATCGCTTTGCTCGCCGTGCCGATCCTGATCCAGGTCTTCTTCAACTCCGCGCTGGCCTACTGGCTGAATCGCGCGGTCGGCGAGAAGCACAATGTCGCCTGCCCGTCGGCCCTGATCGGCGCGTCGAATTTCTTCGAGCTTGCGGTCGCTGCGGCGATCAGCCTGTTCGGCTTCGAATCCGGCGCGGCGCTGGCCACCGTGGTCGGCGTGCTGATCGAGGTGCCGGTGATGCTGCTGGTGGTCAAGGTGGTCAACTCCAGCAAGGGATGGTACGAGACGCCGGCCTGAATCCATCATGGACATCCTGATCGCCGCCCTGCAAAGCGGGATTGCCAGTCTCGCCGCCTACCTCGCGGCACACGTGCTGCTGTGCCTGGTGCCGGCCTTCTTCGTCGCCGGTGCGCTGTCGGCCCTAGTGCCGCAGCAGTCGATCATTCGCTTCCTCGGCCCGGGCGCATCGAAGTGGGTCTCCTACCCGGCCGCGGCCGGCGCCGGCAGCCTGCTCGCGGTGTGCTCCTGCACCGTCCAGCCCTTGTTCGCCGGCATTTACAGCCGCGGCGCGGGGTTGGGGCCGGCGATCACCTTTCTCTTCTTCGCCCCGGCAGCCAACATCCTGGCGCTGTCCTATACCGGAGTGGCGCTCGGCGCCGACTTCGCCATCGCACGCATCGTGCTCGCGCTCTGTTTCGGCATCGGCATCGGCATGCTGATGGCGCTGCTGTTCCATCGCGACGACGCTGCGCGCACGGCGGACAATGCGGTCTTTGGCGGCGGCGCCCGCATTGCGCGCCAGACGCTGCTGTTCCTCGCGGCGCTGGTGGCGCTGCTGATCGCCGGAACGCTGAAAGTCGAATTGCTGACCACGCCGCTGTTCAGCGCGGCCTTGCCCTGGGATGGCGCGGCGACCGCGCAGGCCGTGCTCGATCGCTGGGTGCCGGTCAACCAGATCAAGGGCGAGGAGGGCTTGAGCCTTCAGGGCCTGACGCTGATCGGTCTCCTGCTGGCGATCGGCGCCGCGGCATGGCGCGGATTGGGGCGGGTCGATGCCGGCTTCAACCGCATGACCTGGCTGGCATTGGGTCTGACAGCCGCGACGCTGGTCTTCGCCGCAATAGGCGTGCAGGCGGGCGCGGCGGGGCTGGCGATCATCGTTACCGGACGAACGCTGGCCGTCGCCGGGCTGTGCGCAGCCATCCTGCCGCTGGCGCGCCGCTTCGATGCCTGGGACATGCAGCAGTGGCTGTGGGAAACCTGGCGCTTTATCAGGATGATTTTCCCCCTGCTGGTGGTCGGCGTGTTTCTGGTCGGCGTCGTGCGCAGCTTCATCCAGCCGGAATGGATCCGCTACATCGCGGGCAGCAACACGCTGCTGGCCAACCTCGCCGGAGTGGTCTTCGGCATCTTCATGTATTTTCCGACGCTGGTCGAAGTGCCGATCGCCAGGATGTTCCTCTCGCTAGGCATGCATCCGGGGCCGCTGATCGCCTACCTGATGGCCGACCCGGAGCTGTCGTTGCAGAGCATCCTGATCACGGCCGCCATCATCGGCAAACTCAAGGCCTGGACCTATGTCGGGCTGGTCGCGGTATTCTCGACGCTTGCGGGTCTGACTTACGGCGCATGGGTAGACGGCACATCGCTGGGCATGTTGACGCTGATCATCGGTGGTTTCATTCTCGCGCTCATAGCCGCCGTGCAACTGATCGAGCGGGCGCAGCGCTCAGCCGCCAACTGAATACAGGGAGGCATCATGCAGATCAGGATTCTCGGTACCGGCTGCGCCAAGTGCCAGCGGCTCGAACAACTCACGCGCGAAGTCGTCGCCGAACTCGGGATCGAAGCGGAGTTCGACCATGTGCGCGACATGAAAGCGATCATGGCCTACCCGATCATGACCACCCCGGCGCTGGTCATCGACGAAGAAGTCGTGGTCTTCGGCCGCATGCCGAGCAAGGACGAGATTGCCGGCTGGCTGAAGCAGGCGTAGCCGGCGTACCACCGCCACCGACTCCTGGTAACGGCTGCCGCGCCTAACGCCGACGCAACCGGCGGCAACCCTCACTGAAACCGTGTTTTAAAGGACCGCATCATGAGCGACACACAGCAATTCTCTTTCACCCTCGAACAGCAGGAAGACTTCGCTTTTCTGATCCGCTTCGACCAGAACATTCCGCCGTTGCTGGCCGACGAGCCGCAACCTCTGGGCAAGGGCGCGGGACCCAATCCTTCGCGCCTGCTTGCCGCCGGCATCGCCAACTGCCTCTCCGCCAGCCTGCTGTTTGCGCTGCGCAAATTCAAGAACAATCCAGGCCCGATCGTCACCGTGGTCACGGCGCACATGGAGCGCAACGAAGAGAAGCGCCTGCGTGTCGGCAGCGTGGACGTCGTGATCCAGGTCGATTCGCCGGCTGATTCGCTGGAGCACCTCGATCGCGTGCTGGCCCAGTTCGAGGATTTCTGCGTCGTCACCCAGAGCGTGCGCAGCGGCTTCCCGGTCAGCGTGACCGTGCGCGATGGCGACGGCAAGGTGCTCAAGCCGGTCTGAACACTGCCGCTATTCGCCCCCGGCGCGCAAATGCAGCGCTCCGTTCGCCCGCGCCACGCTGCCATCGCGCTCCAGGGTCGCCAGCGCGCGGTACAGCGCTTCATGACTCAAGCCCAGTTCCGCCGCGAGATCCATCAGCGCCCCCGGCGCAGCGTAGCGGCCGTCCGCATCGCAACGCAGGCGCAGGAATTGCAGGACGCGCTGCGGCGCCGAGCGGATCTGCTTGAGCTCGTAACGGCTGCGCAGGCGCTGCAGGCTGTGCGCGAGGTCTGCGCTGAAGCGCCACAGGCTTTCCGGATCGCCGCGCAGGGCCGTTGCCAGCGCCGCCTTCGGATAGCGGCCGACCCGACTTTCCGTCACGGCGATCGCATCGCAGTGATAGCGTTCGCTGAACAGCGATGCCTCGGCAAAGGTCTCGCCGGCACGCACCTGGTGCAGCGTGACTGCCGTACCGTCCGGCGTCACGCGTTGCAGGCGCACGCTGCCAGCCAGCAACAGAAAGATGCCGCGGCTGCGATCCCCCTGGCGAAATACCATGGCGCCCGCTGGCACGGTTTGCAGTTCTGCAGCGACCCCGGCCAACACGGGCGCGGCCCCGGGCGATTGGCTGTCAATTTTGGCCATATGATTGCAATCATATGACGTGCCGTGCCGACCCGCTAGCATCTTGCACCGGGTGCGTTCCCGCAGGAAATCTTGAGAGGATTGCAGATGAACAGAGTCTTTGGTTTCGGCGAGGCAGTCGAAGCTTATGGGGTGCCGGTGCTCAACGAGCGCGAAGTGCGGGCCAGCGCCGGAATCCTGTTCCTCTTCGCCCTGGTGTCGTTTCTGAACTCGTGGCTGATGGGCAATT
>DAIOGL010000140.1:0-6969 GCA_036745235.1 Sulfuritalea sp. | reverse complement strand
ACTCCCACTTCGACCAGCAGCGGCACCTTGAGCTTCGCGACGCCGCCCATGAGCTTCGGCAGCATCTCGCGCACGGCCTCGAGCTCGGCTTCCGGCACTTCGAGCACCAGTTCGTCATGCACCTGCAGCACCAGCAGGGTCCTCAGCTCTTGCGCGTCGATCCAGTCCTGTACCGCCAGCATGGCGCGCTTGATCAGGTCGGCGGCGGTGCCCTGCATCGGCGCGTTGATCGCGGCGCGCTCGGCGCCCTGGCGGCGGCCGACGTTGGACGACTTGATTTCGGGCAGCCACAGGCGGCGGCCGAATACGGTTTCGACATAGCCCTTGTCGCGGGCGATGGCGCGGGTCTCTTCCATGTAGCGGGCCACACCCGGGTAGCGGGCGAAGTAGCGGTCCATGTAGGCCGCCGCGGCCGTGCGGTCCACGCCGATCTGCTTGGCCAGGCCGAAGGCGCTCATGCCGTAGATCAGGCCGAAGTTGATCACCTTGGCCGCGCGGCGCTGTTCGCTGCTGACCTCGATCGGCGTCACGCCGAAGATCTCGCCAGCCGTCGCGCGATGCACGTCCTCGCCCTGGGCGAAGGCTTCGAGCAGGCGCGGATCGTCCGAGAGATGGGCCATGATGCGCAGTTCGATCTGCGAATAGTCGGCGCTGACGATACGGTGATTTGCCGGCGCGACGAAGGCGGAGCGGATGCGGCGCCCCTCCGGCGTGCGGATCGGGATGTTCTGCAGGTTGGGGTCGGTCGATGCCAGCCGCCCGGTCACGGCGGTGGCCTGGCCGAAGCTGGTATGGACGCGTCCGGTGGCCGCGTCGATCATCTTCGGCAGCTTGTCGGTGTAGGTGTTCTTCAGCTTGGCCAGGCTGCGGTGCTCGAGAATCTTCTTCGGCAGCGGATAGTCCTCGGCCAGCTTTTCCAGCACTTCCTCGTCGGTCGAGGGGCCGCCCGAGGGCGTCTTCTTCACCACCGGCAGGCCCTGCTGGTTGAACAGGATTTCTGCCAGCTGCTTGGGCGAATTCAGGTTGAAGGGCTGGCCGGCCAGCGCCTGCGCCTCGCCTTCCAGCATCATGATCTTGCGCCCGAGTTCGTCGCTTTGCTGCGCCAGCGTCGCCGCATCGATCAGCACGCCGTTGCGTTCGATGCGGAACAGGACTTCGGCCACCGGCAGCTCGAGGTCGCGGTAGAGGCGCTCAAGTTGCGGCTCGGCGGCGAGCTGCGGGCGCAGCACCCGATGCACGCGCAGCGTCACGTCGGCGTCCTCGGCCGCGTACTCTGCCGCGCGCGCGACCTCGACCTGGGCGAAGGAGATGCGGTTGGCGCCCTTGCCGGTGACCGCGTCGTAGCTGATCGTCGAGAGGCCGCAATGGCGCGCCGCGAGCGATCCCAGATCGTGCGGCTTGTCGGATTCCAGCACGTAGGATTGCAGCAGCGTGTCCTCGACGATGCCGCGCAGCTGCACCTCGTGATTGGCGAAGATGTGGCGGTCGTACTTGAGGTGCTGGCCGAGCTTGCCGTGATCCGCCGATTCAAGCCAGGGCTTGAGCCGCGCCAGTGTTTCGGCGAAGGGCAGTTGCGCCGGCGCCCCGGCATAGCTGTGGCCGAGCGGCAGGTAGGCGGCATGCACAACATCACCGTCGGCAATGGCGAAGGAAATGCCCACCAGCCGCGCCGCCATCGGGTCGAGGTCGGTGGTCTCGGTGTCGAGCGAAACCAGTTCGGCGGCGTCGAGGCGGGCCAGCCAGGCGTCGAGTTGTGACGGCTCGACTATGCATTCGTAGCCGCTGCGGTCGGGCTCGACATGGGCGGCGGTTTCAAGAGTCGGCGCTGGCGCTGCGGCGTTCCGGTCACGCGCCTGCGGCGCCGGCTTCTCGCCGCTCAACTCGCGCAGCCAGCCCTTGAATTCGAGCCGCGCATACAGCCCGGCCAGTGCTTCACTGTCGGGCGCCTGCGGCGTCAGGTCGGTCACATGCGCCGGCAGCGGCACGTCGCGCACCACGGTGACGAGCTTGACGCCGAGCGGCAGGAAGTCGAGGTGCTTCCTCAGGTTTTCACCGACCGCGCCGCCGATCTCGCCGGCATGGGCGACGATCGCGTCGAGCGAACCGTAGGCGTCGAGCCATTTGACGGCGGTCTTCGGCCCGACCTTTGACACGCCGGGCACGCCGTCCGAGGTGTCGCCGACCAGCGCCAGGAAATCGACGATGCGCTCGGGCGGCACGCCGAACTTGGCCTTGACGCCGGCCGCGTCCAGCTTCTCATTGTTCATGGTGTTGACCAGCGTGACGTGGCCGTTGACCAGCTGCGCCAGGTCCTTGTCGCCGGTCGAGATCACGCAGTCGATGCCGGCCGCCGCGGCCTGTTGCGAGAGGGTGCCGATCACGTCGTCGGCCTCGACGCCGTCGATCATCAGCAGCGGCCAGCCGGCGGCGCGGATGCACTGGTGCAGGGGCTCGATCTGCGCCACCAGATCCTCCGGCATCGAGGGCCGGTGCGCCTTGTATTCCGGATACCAGTCGTCGCGGAAGGTCTTGCCCTTGGCATCGAATACCACGGCGCGATAATCTGCCTTATAGTCGGCTTCGAGCACGCGCAGCATGGAAAGCACGCCGCGGATCGCGCCGGTCGGTTCGCCATGGGTCGTGCGCAGATCGGGCAGCGCGTGGAACGCGCGGTAGAGATAGGACGAGCCGTCGACGAGCAGAAGCGTGGGCATGGAGGAGCGCTACGAAATGAATGAGAAGGCCAAGATATCCAAAAGTCAGGGCAAGGGAGCGAAGCTCTTTGACGCGGCTCCTGCCCGGCAGACCGCTACCAGTGCGCGTGAAGCCTGGCGGGTGTTCGGCATTATGTCAGAGTTCGTCGAGGCGACCGAGCGCCTGGCGGCGATTCGCCCCGCGGTGTCGATCTTCGGCAGCGCCCGCATCGCGCGGGATTCCAGCTCCTATCTGCTCACGGAAAAGATCGCCAGGCTGCTCTCGGACGCCGGCTTCTCGGTGATATCCGGCGGCGGCCCCGGCGTCATGGAGGCGGCCAACAAGGGCGCCTTCGAAGGCAAGAGCATGTCGATCGGGCTCAACATCCAGCTGCCGCACGAGCAGAAGATGAATCACTACCAGGACATCTCGCAAAGCTTCCGCCACTTCTTCGCCCGCAAGTACATGTTCGTCAAGGTCGCCGCCGCCTACGTGGTGATGCCGGGCGGTTTCGGCACGCTGGACGAACTGCTGGAAGCCCTGACCCTGATCCAGACCGGGAAGTCGCCGCGCATTCCGCTGATCCTGGTCGGTTCCGAGTTCTGGGCCGGCCTGCTCGGCTGGTTCCGCGAGCGCCTGGTGGCCGAGAAGATGATCAATCCGGAAGACATCAATCTGCTGCAGGTCATCGACGAACCGGAGGGCATCGTGGCGGCCATCTTCGACCACTACGAGACGCGCGGTTTCGGTCCCTTGCCGGAAGAGCACGAATTGCTGCTTAACCTTTGATAAACTGGCAGGAATTCTTGAAGGACATCCCATGCGCCGCCTGATCTTCGTTCTGCTTTCCGCCGTGGCACTGAATGTGGCCGCCCAGACCCGGCCGCCGAAGCTGGAACCCATTCCCGAGCCGCCGCCCCCGCCGCCGGGCACGCTGAACGAATCGCTGGAGCCCCAGGTCACCATCACCAAGCGCGGCGCGGACAAGGTCGAGGAATTCCGCATGAGCGGCAAGCTCTACATGCTCAAGGTGACGCCCCCGCACGGCGTACCTTATTACATGCTCGACAACACCGGCGACGGCCAATGGGTGCGCCAGGATTCGAAGGATGCCGGCCTGCGCGTGCCGATGTGGGTGATCGGGACATTCTGAGGACGCAGGCCCGCGGCCCGGGGCATCGCATTGGCGTCCCGGAAAGGCGCCGCGGCACGAATTCCGCACCAGTTTCCGCATGAACGACCCTTCCGTCGCCGTTGCCTGCCCGGGTACGCGGGGCGAGCCGGCGCCGACCTTTGACATCGCCCGCTACGGCCAGGTATTCACGCCGCCCGCGATCGTCGAGCGCATGCTCGCGCTGAAACGAAACAAGGGCCGCGTGCTCGATCCCGCCAGCGGCGACGGGGCATTCTCATCGCGCATTCCCGGTTGCGTGGCGATCGAACTCGATGCCGCGCACTGCCCTGCCGGCGCGCTCAACATCGACTTCTTCGCCTATCCGGAGAGCGAACAGTTCGCCACCGTGATCGGCAACCCGCCCTACGTCAAGGCGCGCGACATCCTGCCGGAAACCGCCGTGCGGCTGGGTTCCAGCCTGCTGGACGGCCACGCCAACCTCTACCTGCACTTCATCGAGAAATGCGTGCGGCACCTCGCGCCCGGCGGCGAGCTGATCCTCATCACGCCGCGCGACTTCCTCAAGGCCACCGGCGCCGGGCGGCTCAACACCTGGCTCCACGATCAGGGCACCATCACCGATTTCGAGGATCTCGGCGACGCGAAGATCTTCGCCGGGGCCGCGCCCAATTGCGCGATCTGGCGCTTCGAAAAAGGCAACGCCAGCCATCGCCTGCGGGACGGGCGGCGCATGGCGCTGTCCGGCGGCCAGTTGATGTTCACCCGCGGCATCTACAGCCTGCCGCTGGCCAGCGTTTTCGCCGTCAAGGTCGGCGCGGTTTCGGGCGCCGACGACATCTTCAGCAACGAGGAATTCGCCAACGCCGACTTCGTCTGCTCGAAGACTGCGCAGACCGGCGTCACGCGCCGCATGATCTACCTCGACCGCGAAGGCCCGCTGCCGTATCTGGAACAGTTCAAGGAGCGCCTGCTGGCGCGCCGCGTCACCCGCTTCGACGAATCCAACTGGTGGAAGTGGGGGCGGCGCCACCATGTGTCGACCGAGCCGCGGATCTACGTCAATGGCCGTACGCGCAATCCGCAGCCATTCTTTCTCCATCCCTGCAACAACTACGACGGCTCGGTGCTGGCGCTGTTTCCGCACCGGACGAAGATCAAGGCTGCCGATCTGGCGCGGCTGACCGCCATGCTCAACGACGTGGACTGGAGCGAACTCGGCTTCGTCTGCGACGGCCGCTTCCTGTTCTCGCAGCGCAGCCTCGAGCAGGCCCTGCTGCCGGAAGCCTTCGCCGAGTTCGCGGTCAAGGGCCTGATTTAACGCGCAGCGTCCGGACTGCCCTTGGACAACGCGGCCGGGTTTCGCTATGCTTCGCCGTATATATCGAAACGGGGCCGTATCGCTACGCCATGCCCAAACCAGCGAAACCCAGACTGCGCATCCTGTTGGGCGCGGAAATCGCCATCGGCCCCGGCAAGGCCGACCTGCTCGAGGCGATCGCCCGCAGCGGCTCGATTTCCGCCGCCGGCCGCGAACTGGGTATGTCCTATCGCCGGGCGTGGAACCTGGTCGAAGTCATGAACCGCTCGTTTCGCGCACCCCTGGTGGAGACGCTGACCGGCGGTGCGGGCGGCGGCGGCGCCCGGGTGACCGCCTTCGGAGCGGATGTGCTGACGCGCTACCGCGCCATGGAAACCAAGGCGGCCATCGCCGTGGCACCCGAGATGAAAGCCTTCGAGCGTTTGATGGCGGGCTCCGCCAAAACCTAGCGGAGGATTTTCTTGTGCCGTCGATATATACAACTGAACATAACGAATTTCATCCGTCGGGAGCAACGCAATGATTCGCAGAACGCTCTTCGCCCTGGCCCTGCTGCTTCTGTCGCCGCTGGTTCGTGCCGACGAGGTGCAGGTCGCCGTGGCCTCCAACTTCGCGGCGCCGATGAAGGCCATCGTCGCCGAATTCGGGAAGGCGACGGGACACAAGGCGCAGCTTTCCTTCGGGGCCACGGGCAAGTTCTACGCCCAGATCAGGAACGGTGCGCCCTTCCATGTCTTCCTGTCGGCCGACGATGAAACGCCGGCGAAGCTGGAACAGGAAGGCCTGGCCGAGCCCGGCAGCCGTTTCACCTATGCCGTGGGGACGCTCGCGCTGTGGTCGGCACGGCCGGATTTCGTCGATGCCAAGGGCGAGGTGCTGTCGCGCGGCACCTTCGCGCACCTGGCGATCGCGAATCCGAAACTGGCGCCGTATGGCGCAGCGGCGATGGAGACTCTCGACAAGCTGGGCCTCACGTCGACACTGCAGGCGAAGCTGGTCCAGGGCGAGAACATCGCGCAGACCCATCAGTTCGTCGGGTCCGGCAACGCCGAGCTGGGTTTCGTCGCGCTCTCGCAGATCATGAAGGACGGCCGCATCGGCGCCGGCTCGGCCTGGATCGTCCCCGCCGAAATGCACCGGCCCATCCGGCAGGACGCAGTGATCCTCGCTTCCGGCCGGGACAATGCCGCGGCCAACGCCCTGCTGCGCTTCCTGCGCTCGCGGCCGGCGCAGGCGATCATCCGCTCCTACGGTTACCGCTAGCAGGCCATGTTCGCCGCCGCCAATCTCGATGCCATCCTGCTGACCGCAAAGCTGGCGTCGGTCGTCACGCTGCTGCTGCTGCTGATCGGCACGCCCATCGCGTGGTGGCTGGCGAATACGCGCTCCCGGCTGAAGCCGCCGCTGGAAGCCATCGTCGCCCTGCCCATCGTGCTGCCGCCTTCCGTGCTGGGCTTTTACCTGTTGGTGGCGATGGGGCCGCACGGACCCGTCGGCCAGGTCACGCAGGCGCTCGGGCTCGGCACCTTGCCCTTCACCTTCACCGGCCTCGTCGTCGCCTCGGTGTTCTATTCCCTGCCCTTCGTCGTGCAGCCGATCCAGAACGCCTTTGCCGCCATCGGCCCGGGCCTGCTGGAAGCCGCGGCGACCTTGCGCGCGACCCCGTGGGACCGTTTCTTCACCGTGGCCCTGCCGCTGGCGCGGCCGGGCTTCATCACCGCCGCCGTGCTCGGCTTCGCCCACACGGTGGGCGAGTTCGGCGTGGTGCTGATGGTCGGCGGCAACATTCCGGGGCAGACGCGCGTGGTCTCGGTGCAGATCT
>DAIOGL010000139.1:0-6972 GCA_036745235.1 Sulfuritalea sp. | reverse complement strand
GGGTGGCGCCTGCATGCCCCATTCGATGTGGTCGAGGGTCCATAGGAGCAGCTTGAGGCCGATTGCTGCGCCAGCCAGCAGGCCCAGCCACATCGCCCAGCCGGCGGGGGAGGAATGCAGCACCGGGTTGAAGAAGCCGCCGGTGGTGCAGCCGCCGGCCAGCGCGGCGCCTATGCCGAGCAGGCTGCCGCCCATGGCGGCCCAGATATATTCAAGGGGTGGCGGCCGGTTCGGGCTGAATTGCCGCGACAGCAGCGCCGCGCTGAATGCGCCGACCACCAGCATGATGTTCATCAGTGACATGCGGTGCATCAGGAAGCCATCGCCTTGCTGGGGTATCCCGAGTGCCGGGCCCAGCCCGATCAGGTTGTTGAACCAGTCGCCCCAGAACTTGACGCCGCCGAACACGCCCCAGACCAAACCGGAAAGCATCAAGCCGACGATCACCACCACCAGCAGGATGGCGCCGACGAAGGGCGACCACTCCTCGACGAAAATTGATTGGTAGTCCGCCCTGAAACCGGCGCGCCAACCGGACTCGCTGTCGGTACTCATAGCAGCGTTCCATCCGTCATCTATCGGGCACCCTCCACGGCTTGCTGCGCGGTGACCGTGCCGGTGCCGCGGCGCTCGAACCATGAACCGAAATAGAACACGGCAATCAGCGCAAGCCCGAGAATGGCCAGGACGACGAGTTCCGGAGTACCGTAAACGTCGGTAAAGGTGTCGCCTTCCGCGATCAGCCAGGCGGCCTTCAAGGACTTGAGCGCGGCCCCGTAGAAAACCGCAAACCCTGTCGTACCGAGCACGACGCCGACGATGAATACCAGTGCGTCGAGGCGACCGGAAAACAGGCCCACCACCGACGTGCCCGGACAGTAGCCACCCGTCGCAAAGCCCGCACCCACCAGCGCGCCGCCCACGGCCGACGCCATCAGCGCCGCCTGCGGCACGGCAATCGAGTCGGGCTTCATCAACCCGACCAGCCGGAGTAGCCAGAGACCGACCGCCGCCACCACGATGGCGGTGAACATGACCTTGAATACCGCCCAGTCGCTGAGCTTGAACTGGGCGCTCAATTTGACGGGGCTGCCAAATCCGGCATTCTCCAGCACGTAGCCGAACAAGATGCCGCACAGCAGACCCGACAGCATGCCGTTATCATTTAGAGGGAACATGTCAAACTCCTTTGACCAGGCGGCTGACGATCATTCCGGTCGCAAAGAACAAGGCCAGGAAGACAAAGGCCGAAATACCCAGTGCCGCCGCGCCCGACAACCCCAACCCACTGGTGCAACCTCCGGCTATGCGCGCGCCAAGGCCGGCCATGAAGCCGCCGGCCAAGGTGCTGATCAAGCGGGCCGGGGTGCCGACGCTGCGCGCGCCATCCAATTGCACGCGAAAGCGACCCGCCATGAAAGCGGCTACCAGGGCGCCGATGGCGACGCCGAGGATTTCCCAGGTCATCCAGGAGCCCATCGGGCTGCCGTCCGCCACGATCGGGCCGAGATAGCCGTTTGCCTTGGTTGCCTCCGGCGCCAGCTTCAGCCCCACGCTGGCGACCATATCGTTGGCCGCACCACTGGCTCCCAGGCCGTGACCGGACAGAACAAAGGTCAGCAACAAGGCCAAACCGAGGGCGATGCCCGCGGCCAGGGGTGACCAGAAGGGTTTGATTCTCGGATTGCCTTGCTGTTCTGATGCGCTCATGATGTTGTCCTTTCGATCGCCGAATCGCTATCGCTGCCGGGCGCCAATCTTATTGTCGATCAGGCGCCGGAAGCCGGCGCGTCGCCCTGCGAGGCGCGCGCCCTCGGCTGCCTCTCGGTTAGCTACAGGTGGCCGGAGAGTCGCCGTCCTTGGCGCCCTTGTTGAGGAAGGCGCCGATGTCATCCAGCAATTCCTGGTCCGGCACGTTGGCGAACTTCTCGGCGGCCTTGTTGCCGGCCTTGATGCTGTTGCGGTATGCCTTGCTGACATACTGCTTGACCGTATCCTTGCCCTTGGCGTGCTTGTCGGCCTTGAGGTAGGTCGCCCATTCCGCCTTGGTCTTGGTGCTGGGATTGATCGAGCCGATCGGTGAAGCGACATGGCAGGAAGTGCACACGCTGCGGTAATAAACGCGGCCGCGCTTCCAGTCGGCGTCATAAGCAAAGGCCGAAGCCGCAACCAGGGACAGCATCGCGCCGGCAGCCAGTTTGGTGGTCAATTTCATGGTCATACTCCTTGTGAGAATTTGGTGATCATTCCACTTCTTCCCAGCCGGTGATCATGGCCTTGATATGCGCCATGGGTGTGTGGCCGGCAGTGGTCAGGTAGACGTGGGCGATGAGGAAGGCCAGCATCATGAAGGCGCCGACGATGTGGCCCGTCGCGACCCATTCGAGCGGCAGGCCGGTGATTCCCAGGCGCGCCCAGTCCGAATAGAACAGATAGAGCACGCCGGTGACCCAGATCAGCGGGCCGACGAACAGCATGATGCCGAGATAGGCCAGCCGCTGCAGCGGATTGTGCTTGCGCAGTTGCGTCAGCTTGAACGGATGCGGCTCATTCCGGAAAATGCCGACGGAGTAGTAATGGACCATCGCCAGGACCTTCTCCGTGGTCGGGATGTATTGCTTCCACTCGCCGGTGGTGAAGTGCCAGAAGATCGCGAACACCCACAGCCCGATCAGCGACCAGGCGGCGATCGTGTGGTAGGCCACCGCCTTTTCGAAGCCGAAGATCGTGTAAGTGCCGTGGATGTCGAAGGCGGTCAGCATCAGGAACATGATCAGACCGGCCTGCGACCAGTGCCAGAAACGCTCGAAGCGCTTGAAGACGTAAATACGTTCAGCCATTTCAGTTCTCCTTGGCTCAGTGCTTGCGGCTGGATACGACGCGGATCGCGCCGTGGACGAATACGCCGAGCATGGTCAGGAAGACGATGCTCCAGCCGATGGTGTCCAGCAGCTTGTTGTTGTCGCGGACCGGGATGTATATGCCCTGGATGCCGGCCAGGCGGCTTTGCTTGCTGTGGCATTCGACGCAGCCCAGCGCCTTTTCCTTGGGCGCGACCATGTGCGTGATCGGCCAGGACATCTCGGTCTTGATGAAGTCGATCTTGCCCGAGAACGGATGGCCGGAATCCTTCATGCCGACCGTGATGGCCTTGTCCCAGTCCAGATTCTTCCAGTAGCCGGTATCGTCGTTGCCCGCCGTGTGCGGCGTGACCAGTGTCTTGTTCACCGGATCGTAGGGCTGCGTGCCGCGGAATATCTTCATCGGCCAGATCATCGACTTGCCGTCGGTCGGACTGCCGCCGAGCTTGTTGATCGGCGTGCGCTGCTCGGATTTCTCGACCTTGTCGGTGATCAGCGTGTAGGTCACCTGGCCGTTGAACCAGACGTACTCGGGTTTGACGTTCTCGGCCAGGGTGAAGTCGCCCTTGCGCGATTCGTAGATGATGTGGCCCTTGGCGTCCTTCTTGGTGATCTGCTTGCCTTCGGCATCGCGCTTGCCGGCGGTAGACCAGTCCCACACCATCTTGGTGGGAATGCCGCCGCGGGCATAGGTCGGGATGTGGCAGGTCTGGCAGGCGATCTTGGTGGCATGCTGATTCAGCCGTGCCTCCTTCTTGTGCGGGCCGTTGCCATGGCAGGCGACGCAGGTGGCCGGATTGCCCTTGTCGGCCTTGCCGCGAATGCGCGCACCCTGTTTGTCCTGCGCCGTAGGCGCGTAGCGGCTGCCGGCGACGTCATGGCTGGAACTCGTATGGCAGGTGCCGCAGGTGAAATCAAGGCCCTCGGCGTCCATGTGGACATCGAGTTCCTTGGTCGGTGCGGCGAGCGAACTGTCCATGTCGCCGTGCTTGACGCCGTCGCCGCCGCCGCCGTTGAAGTGGCAGGCGCCGCACGTGTCGCGGCTGGTCTTGCCGACCTTCTGCGCGATCTTGGAGAGGTCGATGCCCTTGATGATCTTGCCCGATCCGGGCGGGAACTCCGTGTCCTTGACCACCGGGTTGCCGGCGAAGCCCGGCGGCTTCTTGTAGTTGCCGCTAGTGTCGTGGCAGGCCAGGCAATCGACGTTTTCTTCGGACTTGAAGTCGAAGTTCGCATCCTTCCAGCCATAGCCGACGTGACAGCTGGTGCAGGAGGCGTAGTTCGAGGCGATGGAAATGCAGAAATTGTTGACGACGGTCTTCTTGCCCAGCGTCTGCTTGGTGTCGGGATTGAGGTATTCCCATTTCCAGTGCTTGGTGCGGTGGATCTGGCCGGCGGCCTCGGTATGGCAGGCGAGGCAGGCCTTGGTTACCTCCGGCCCGGAGTTGAACTGCTTCTGCAGCTCCTTGAATTTGGTGTGATCGGCGGTGGTGGTCAGCTTGAGCGGTTTGGGCTCCGGGGCGGCGTCATCGGCCAGAGCGGGACCGTTGGACACCAGCCAGCCGGCGCAGCATGCGAGTAGCGCAATTCGGATGAACGGCTGTTTCATGATTCTTCCCCATTTATCAATGCTCGGATAATTGAATTTAATTATCTGCTGATATACCGATGGGGATTTGATTCAGGTCAAGAAAGCTGTGAAATATCCCTCACGGCACCAGTGTCGGCCGAAGTCGTCATCGCGGCATAGGCTTTGAGTGCTGCGGAGACCTCGCGTTGCCGGTTTACGGGCTTCCAGGCTCCCGCGCCGCGGGCTTCCATTACGGCGCGCCGTGCCGCCAGCACCGACTCGTGTACCGCCAGATGGATGCGGCGGTTGGGGATGTCGATTTCGATGGTGTCACCTTCCTCGACGAGGCCGATGGCGCCCCCGGCGGCGGCTTCCGGCGAGGCGTGGCCGATGGACAGCCCCGAGGTGCCACCGGAGAAGCGGCCGTCAGTGAGCAGGGCGCAGACCTTGCCCAGGCCCTTGGACTTGAGATACGAGGTCGGGTAGAGCATCTCCTGCATGCCGGGACCGCCCTTCGGACCTTCGTAAACCACGATCACGATGTCGCCGGCGACGATCTGGTCGGCGAGGATCTTCTCCACGGCTTCTTCCTGCGACTGGCAGACGCGCGCGCGGCCGGTGAATTTGAGGTTGGAGTCGTCAACGCCGGCGGTCTTGACCACGCAGCCCTTCTCCGCGATGTTGCCGAACAGCACGGCGAGCCCACCGTCCTGGGAATAGGCGTGCGCTTTGTCATGAATGCAGCCATTGACGCGGTCGAGATCGAGCTTCGGGTAGCGCCGGTTCTGCGAGAAGGCCGTCTGCGTCGGCACGCCGCCGGGCGCAGCGCGGTAGAAGTCGTGCACGGCCGGGCTGGTGTTGCGCTTGACGTCGCAGCAATCGAGCGCCTCGCCCAGCGTCGGGTAGAGCACGGTCGGGCAGTCGCGGTTGATCAGCCCGGCGCGGTCCAGTTCGCCGAGGATGGCCATGATGCCCCCCGCCCGATGCACGTCCTCCATGTGGTACTTCTGCGTCGCCGGCGCCACCTTGGCGAGGCAAGGCACCTTGCGCGACATGCGGTCGATGTCGGCCAGGTTGAAATTGACGCCGGCTTCCTGTGCCGCGGCCAAGAGGTGCAGCACGGTGTTGGTCGAACCGCCCATGGCGATGTCGAGCGCGATGGCGTTCTCGAAGGCGGCGAAGCTGGCGATCGAGCGCGGAAGTGCCGAAGCGTCGTCGTTTTCGTACCAGCGCCGGCAGAGCTCCACGGCGACGCGGCCGGCCTTGAGGAACAGCATTTCGCGGTCGGCGTGGGTCGCCAGCAAGGAACCGTTGCCTGGCAGGGACAGGCCGAGCGCCTCGGTCAGGCAGTTCATCGAGTTGGCGGTGAACATCCCGGAGCACGAGCCGCAGGTCGGGCAGGCCGAGCGTTCCATGCTGGCCACTTCGGCGTCGCTGTTCTTGTCGTCGGCGGATTCGATCATGGCGTCGATCAGGTCGACCATGCGGTACTCGCCGTGCCACTTGACCTTGCCCGCCTCCATCGGCCCGCCCGAGACGAACACGGTCGGGATGTTGAGCCGCAGGGACGCCATCAGCATGCCCGGGGTGATCTTGTCGCAGTTGGAAATGCACACCATGGCATCGGCGCAATGGCCGTTGACCATGTATTCGACCGAGTCGGCGATCAACTCGCGGCTGGGCAGGCTGTAGAGCATGCCGCCGTGGCCCATGGCGATGCCGTCGTCGATCGCGATGGTGTTGAATTCCTTGGCGACGCCGCCCGCCGCCTCGATCTCGCGCGCGACCAGTTGCCCCATGTCCTTCAGATGCACGTGGCCCGGCACGAACTGGGTAAACGAATTGACCACGGCGATGATCGGCTTGCCGAAATCGCCATCCTTCATGCCGGTGGCGCGCCAGAGCGCGCGGGCGCCGGCCATGTTGCGGCCGTGGGTGGAGGTGCGGGAACGATAGGCGGGCATGGGAAACTCCTGCAATGGGCGCGGCGGTGCCGCGATAGAATCCGAAATTCTAGCTGAAACCCCATGGCTTCCCATCCCGATATGCGCCGTCTGCTGCTCCTTTTGATTGCCATTGCTTCGTGTCCGGTTTTTGCCCAAGGACCGGGCATGCCGGCCCGGGATGCCGACGAACTCCTGGTCCGCGCCGCGGCCAACTCGCGCCGCGTGCCGGAAGCAGAGCGGCTCGGTGCGCGCGTCGAACGCACGCGCGACGGCCGCAGCTTCGCGCTGGTCTGGCGGCCGGCCGGCGAGCCTCGCGGCTGGATCGTCACCCTGCATGGCAGCGGCAGCTGGGCCCACGACGAGATCGTGCTGTGGCAGCCTTCCGCGCAGAAACGCCAGCTGGGGATCATCGCCCTGCAGTGGTGGTTCGGCGGCGGCCAGCAGAATGCCGACTATTACGCGCCGCCGGAGATGCGGCGCGAGATCGAAGCGCTGATGGCGGCGGCCGGCGCCCGTCCCGGGAACACCGTACTGCACGGCTTCTCGCGCGGTGCGGCGAATCTCTACGCGCTGGTGGCGATGGATGGCCGCACGC
>DAIOGL010000138.1:0-6987 GCA_036745235.1 Sulfuritalea sp. | reverse complement strand
CCGTCGAGAGGGCAGAACTTAGGCACCGGGAACATGTTGAGGACGACCTTGTCACCGATGATGATGTTCTCCAGCACCGGGCCGTCCTTGACTTCCTTGGCCTTGATCAGGCCCTCGGAGGTGATGGTTTTCTTCATCCACGCGCGCGCCGATTCGCACATCGACAGGTTGTGCGGCAGGCCGAGCATGATCGCCAGGCGCTTGGTGGTGGCGAAGGCGCCGGTGAACACGGGGGAACTGTAGCCCTTGACGTTTTCGAACAGCAGGGCGGGGCCTTTCTTCTCTTCGGTCAGCTTCGAGACGTGGGAAATTTCCAGGTTCCAGTCGACTTCGGCCGCGACTCGCTTCAATTCGTCGGCGGCTTCGCACTGGTTGATGAAATACCTGAGGTCCATTGGGGATGCTCCTTGGCTTGAAAAAATGGATGGGACGGTGGATGCGGATTAGTGGACGGCCTGGACCGACTCGAGAACCGGGAAGCCGGCGTTTTCGAGGGCCTTGACCACATTGCGGGTGTCGGTGCAATGAAAGCGGATGATGACTTTCTTGCGATGGTGGTCCTGCGGGTTGATGTCCTCGGGCTTGCCGATCGGGTAGATCGCCTGCACTTCGGCGCCCGCCGCTTCGGTGATGTCGGTGATCCTGCCGATCAGCCCGGGCTTCAGTTCGATCGGCGCCAGCGTGACGCCGCTGCGCTTCTCCCAGGCGCCGAGAAAGTGGGCGGCAAGGGAGAAGATCTCGTTGGCGGAGATCATGCCCACGACCTGGCCCTGGTCCATGACCGGAAACTGGGCGACGCCGAGTTCCTGGCCCAGGCGCAGACAGTGCTCCATGGTGTCGTTGGCCTCGATGGTGGCGGGGTTGCGCACCATCAGGTCCTTGACCTTGAGCCGGTTGGAAAAGAAGTTGAGTTCGTCGGTGTCCTGCGTGCGCAAGGCGAAGTGCGCCGCGCGCAGGCAGTTGGCCCGGGTGATGAGGCCGCGCAGGCGGCCGTCGTCCACCACGGGAAGGCCATGGAGGTTGTTTTCGGTGAGAACCCGCTTGGCTTCCGACAGCAGCGTGTCGCTGCCGATCACCATGGGGTTGGCCCGCATCCAGTTTCTGACGATCATTTTCCCGCTCCCCTAGCTCAGGCGCTTGCCGGCGATCAGGCTCGACACGATGTAGTCCATCGCCGAGGTGGCGGCGCTCGTCGCGGGCGCCTTCGGCTTGTCGCTCCAGATGGTCTCGGGCCGCGCCTGCAGGATGAATATGTTGCCGCCGGCAGGCAGGTCCTTGTCGATCGCCCACTCGATATCCATCGGCCGTCCGTAGTGCTTCTCGATCTGCTTGCCCATCCAGGCCAGTTCGGTGATTTCGTCGTCGATGATCGACTGCACGTTCTGGCGTTCGAAGGGCACTTCGGTCGCAATCGACTTCTGTTCCTTGCGATCCACCGTGTAGGCCACGGTCTTGTTCGAAATGGTCCGCTCGAGGATGTCGAGCGCGACCTTGTTGACCACGAAATGGTCAGGCGTCACCTCTCCCGAAACCACCGATTCGCCGAAGCCGAAGTTCGAATCGATGACGATCACCGAGCGGTCGCCGTTGGTCGGGTGGATCGTGAACATCACGCCCGCGGTGAATGAGTTGGCCATCTTCTGGATGCCGACGCTGATCGCGACCTGCTCGTGGGGGAAGCCCATCTTCATCCGATAGGCGATGGCGCGGCCGGTGTACAGGCTGGAGATGCAGCGGCGCACGTGATGCATCACGCTATCGACGCCGCGCACCCAGAGATAGGTGTCCTGCTGTCCCGCAAAACTCGCGCCGGGCAGGTCCTCGGCCGTGGCGCTGGAACGCACCGCGACCGGGACCGCCGGAATGCAACTGCGTACCGACAACTTGCGGTAGGACTCGGCAATCAGGTCCTCGAGCTCGATGGAAATCGGGCGCGATTCGATCATCTCGCGGATGGTGCGGGAGGCATCTTCCAGCTTGTCCATGTCCTGGTGATCGAGGCCGTCGAGCAGGCCATTCACCTCGGACTGGATGCCGGCGTCGCGCATGAACTGCGCGTAGCCGTGCGTCGTCAGGGCGAACCCCGGCGGCACCCGCACTCCCGCATTGATGAGTTCGCCCAGCGAGGAGCATTTGCCCCCCACCAGGGGAACGGAGTCCTTGTTGACCTCCTCGAACCAGCACACCAGTGGCATTGCATTTCCCATCTCGGTCTCCGAGTCGTTCTGATTGCCGAAACGCCGCAAATTGGCGATACCCTGCCGCGGCCTACCGGGTGATCGTGATGGCGCCCGACGAGCCATCGACGCGCAGCATCATTCCGGTCTTGATCACCTTGGTCGAGTGCCCCGTGCCCACCACCGCCGGCATGCCGTATTCGCGGCAGACGATGGCGGCGTGGCTCATGACCCCGCCGACGTCGGTGACGCAGGCCTTGATCTTGGCGAAGGCCGGGGCCCAGGACGGCGACGTGGTCGGCGCGACGAGGATCTCGCCCTCCAGCAGATCGCGGATGTCCTGCGCGCTGCGGCAGACGCGCGCCCGGCCCTCGACGATGCCCGGACTGCCGGCAAAGCCCTTGAGCTCGGTGATCTTGTCGGGATCGCCGGCATCCTGAACCGAAGCCCAGTCCGCAAGCGACTTGTTGGTGACGCCCCAGAGCACGATGGTGAAGGGTTCCTGGATCACCTCGGGCGCGATGCCGATGGCGGGCGGCGCGCTCCACTGGCGGAACTTCTCCATGACGCCCTTGCGCCACTCGATTTCCGGCGGCCAGGTGAAGGTGCCGCGCGGCGTGACGCCGGTGGCCCAGGCGGTGACGACGTCCCACAATGCCGACTTGATTTCGTCGCGGCGCAGGTACCAGATATCCTCGACGTCCTTGATCATGCCGTGATCCTTCATGATCGCGCCGACTTCGCGCATCTTGTTCCAGAACACCGAGTGGAACCAGTGCTCGACGTAGAACAGGTGGTTCTCGACGTAGGGGAACACGGTCTTGGCGCAACCGAGCAGTTCGTCGAACTGCTTGAGGTCGGCTTCGTTGGTGATCAGGGCGCGATACTCGGCGGTGATGCGGTCGCGTTCGGCGCGCACGGCCTCGACCGGGCGGTCGATGCTGACGCCGGCCTTGATCTTGCCGATGTAGGTCTGGATGCCGGAGAGCGGAATGTCGAGCGTGTCGTTCCAGCTGCGGTCGGTGTGGAACCAGCCGGTGCCGGTGGAGATGTTGAACCAGGGATAGCGCGCCTTTTCGAACGCGGCCAGCCACTCGGCGCCCTTGGGCAGCTTTTCCACGGCGGCCTTGACCGCCACCCAGTCGCGGTTGCCGGCCACGGCCTGGTCGACGCCGAGGGCAACGGCCTTCTTCGCCAGTTCCTTCAGTTCGTCGTCCGGCTTGTACATGATCACGTCGATGCCCGAGATCATCTGCGTGATGCGCTGCAGCGGGATGCTGGGGAACAGCTTCTGCGTGAAGTCCATGAAGAAGACATAGGCCGCATAGCCGAGGTTGAGGAACTCGAAGTGGTACTGCCAGCACTTGATGCCGAGGTTGATCAGGTCGTCGTAGTTCTTGATCAGGTGGTAGCCCTTGGACTCGCCGACCGCGTCATTCACCACCGAGATGTCCTCGAGGTCGGGCAGGGGCGAAATCTTCAGGTCCTCGAGTTCCTTGATGGTGGCCTCCATCTTGACCTTCCACTTGGCCTCCAGCGCGTCCCAGTTCTTGTAGTAGTAGCCGGCGCGCTCCATGAAGTTCGGCACGCGGCTGCCGATTTCCGCACCGTCCTTGACCGGCACCGGCGAGATGTAGACGTAGCCGTTGATCATGCGGTGGTCGACGCCGCGCACCGGCGGCACCTGGAAGATGCGGTTGTTGAATTGCGACAGGGCGAGGAACCAGGCTTCGTCCCAGATGGTGTCGAAGGGATAGAGCGGCTCGGGATAATGCAGGCCGTCGTAGAACCAGAACGACTCCTTCTCGTACTTGTTGCGCTCGGGATCGTCGGTGACGAACTGGTACTGGTACGGGTACATCCTCTCCCAGCCCTCGGTACCCGGAATCGTCGCGGCTTTTACGTCGTGCGGCACTGGAAACTTCATTGAATGTCTCCTTCTGTAATTTTTTTGAATTTCGGATTGATCGGTTCCGGTCTTCGGCCGGAGTACGGAAGAATTAGCAAGCCGCGGTCCACCCCGGCTTGATGCGTCGCAGCATTGCGGGGCGCGGAATGGCAGGGCCGTCTCCGGGGTCATTGTCGAATCGGGCGTCCGGCCGTCGTGCGCGTGCAGCAAAAATGATCAGGCGGAAATCCTGCGCGACCGTGCCGTGGGCGCCCGTCTAAATCGGCACTTGCTCATTTGATGAAAAAATCGCGTCGCGGGCGATGCCGTTTGATCTTTACGTGAAACTGCGGGATCATCACCCCGATAGGCGGCAGTTCGAATGCTTGATTTCGATCAAAGCCGCCATCGCCATCCGCGATTAAAAACGCGCGGTTCAAGGAGGAGAAAGTGAGAGTCAGGCCATGACCAAGCTACGCGCCGTCCCGCGTTCCACCAGCGAGGACCTGCGCGCGCGGGTGCATTTCTGTGCCGAGACAGGGCAGATCTGGCTGCATGAGCACCGCATGCTGCTGGTGCACGCCGAAGCGCAGGCTACCTTGCGCAAGGAACTGATCGACACCCTGGGCATGGACCGCGCCAAAGGCCTGCTGACGCGCATGGGCTACGCCTCGGGCGTGCGCGATGCCGAGCTGGCGCGCACCCGCGCCGAGGATTCGACCGACCTCGAAGCCTTCATGACCGGCCCCCAGCTCCACACGCTCGAAGGCATCGTGCGGGTGACGCCGATCAAGATCGAATTGAACCGCCATGCCGGAACCTTCTACGCCGAGATCCTCTGGGAGCATTCCTGGGAAGGCCAATGGCATCGCCACCATTACGGCATCCACAGCGAGCCGGTGTGCTGGACGCAGATCGGCTATGCCTGCGGCTACACCTCGGCCTTCATGGGCCGCACCATCCTCTACAAGGAAGTTGAATGTACCGGCATGGGGCACAACAACTGCCGCATCGTCGGCAAGCCGGCCGAGGAGTGGGACGACGCGGCCGAGCAGATGCGCTTCTTCAACAGCGAATCGATCGCCGACCAGCTGATCGACCTGCAGACCCAGGTGGTCCAGCTGCGCTCCTCGATCGGCGACCGCGACCAGTCGCCGGAACAGGTCGCCGGCGTCTCGCCGGGCTTCCGCGCCGCCCATGAACTGCTGCAGCGCGCCGCCGAAAGCCACATCACCGTCCTGCTGACCGGCGAGACCGGCGTCGGCAAGGAAGTCTTCGCCCGCAGCCTGCACGAAATGGGCGCGCGCTCCGGCAAGCCCTTCATCGCCGTCAATTGCGCCGCGATCCCCGCCGAGCTGGTCGAATCGGAACTGTTCGGCGTCGAGAAGGGCGCCTACACCGGCGCGCTGGTATCGCGTCCGGGGCGCTTCGAGCGCGCCGACGGCGGCACCCTGTTCCTCGACGAAATCGGCGACCTGCCGCTGTCGGCCCAGGCCAAGCTGCTGCGCGTGCTGCAGGAAGGCGAGATCGAGCGCCTGGGCGACCAGAAGACGCGCAAGGTCAACGTGCGGCTGGTGGCCGCGACCAACGTCGGCCTGCAGCAGATGGTCAAGGAAGGCCGCTTCCGTTCCGACCTGTATTACCGGCTCAACGCCTACCAGATCGTCATTCCGCCGCTGCGCGAGCGCAAGCAGGACATCCCGGTGCTGGCCAAGCATTTCCTCGCCAAGTATTGCGCCATCCACGGCAAGAAGCTGCGCGGCTTCACCGACAAGGCCAAGCGCGCGCTGCTCGGCCACCCCTGGCCCGGCAACATCCGCGAACTGCAGAACACCGTCGAGCGCGGCGTCATCCTCGCCCCGAGCGGCACGCGCATCGAAGTCGGCCACCTGTTCCTGTCGAGCAGCGAGGTGCAGCCGCAGGAGTTCGGCCTCGACAGCGCCGGCGGCCTCGACATCAACCGCTGGGAGACCGGCAAGGACCTGCGCGAGGCGGTGTTCAACGGCAGCCTGACGCTCGACGAAGTCGAGGCGATGCTGCTCGAAGCCGCGGTCGACAACGCGCGCGGCAATCTCTCCTCGGCGGCGCGCATGCTGGGCCTGACCCGGGCGCAGATTGCCTATCGCCTCAAGCGGCTGCAGGAAGCCAGGGACAGCACGGGCAATCTCGCGCCCGCGGCCTTCGACGAGATGCACTCCGGCGCGCATTGATGCAGGGCGCCTTGCGGCAGCAGGTGGCGGACTACCTGGCCGCCCACCATGTCATGACGCTCGCCACGCAGGGACCGGACGGGCCCTGGGCATCGGCCGTGTTCTATGCCCATGAGGGCAGCTCGCTGATTTTTCTGTCGGCGCCGGCGACCCGGCATTGCCGCAACCTGGCGCTCGATGCCCGCTGCGCGGCGACGATCCAGGAAGACTACAGCGACTGGGCGCAGATCAAGGGCATCCAGCTCGAAGGCCGCGTCGTCGAACTCGAGGGCGACGAGGAAGAGCGCGCCCAGGCGCTCTACGGCGAGAAGTTTCCCGTCGTCGGCCCGCTGGCGAAGATGCCGCCGGCCATCGTCAAGGCGCTGGCCAAGGTGCGCTGGTACCGCCTGGTGCCCGAGCGCTTCCACTTCATCGACAACAGCAAGGGCTTCGGCCACCGCGACGAGATCGGGCTTGAGCGCGGCTGATTCGCGCCTGCGCCGGACTTCGCCGTGCCGCCGGCGCCGACTCTCGGGGAAGTGCCCGTGGTGCCAAGAAACAAACCGAATCTGGAGATCATTTAGCCGGCCTCCCGCCGTTGCGAGACGGAGGGAGGTCGGCTAGATGATCCTCACAGTCATTTCACTTTTCGAGCCTCTGAAATGAGAAATGGATGCAATGCCGGCCTCTATAGCCCGCATCGGCTGCTCGCCGTATCCGGCTAAAATGACAC
>DAIOGL010000137.1:0-7005 GCA_036745235.1 Sulfuritalea sp. | reverse complement strand
TGCGGATTCTTCCGCTGCCAGTTCCACGAATCGCGGCACATGTCTTCCAGCGTGCGCTGCGCCGTCCAGCCCAGGCGTTGCCTCGCCAGTGAAGGATCGCCCCAGCAGGCCGCAACGTCGCCCGTCCGCCGCGCCACGATGCGATGGGGAATCGCCTGCCCGCTGGCCCGCTCGAATGCCTTCACCAGATCCAGCACGCTGTAGCCGCAACCGGTGCCGAGATTGACTGTCAGCACCTCGCGCGGGTCGTGCAAGGCCCAATCGAGCGCCGCCACATGCCCCTCCGCCAGATCCATGACATGGATGTAATCGCGGACGCCGGTGCCGTCGGGCGTCGGGTAGTCGCCGCCGAAGACCTGCAGTTCCGGCCGGCGACCCACGGCGACTTGCGTCACGAAGGGCATCAGGTTGTTGGGAATGCCGTTCGGGTCTTCACCGATCAGCCCGCCCGGATGGGCGCCCACCGGATTGAAGTAGCGCAGCAGGGCGATCGACCACTCGGGCGCGGCGACATGAAGGTCGCGCAGAATCTCCTCGACCATCAGCTTGGTGCGGCCATAGGTGTTGGCCGGCCGCAGCGCCGCCGATTCGGGGATCGGGTTGGACTCAGGATCGCCATACACCGTGGCGGACGAACTGAAAATGATGCGCCTGACCTCGGCCCGCGTCATCGCTTCGAGCAGGATCAGCGTGCCCGCGACATTGTTGTCGTAGTAGCGCAGCGGCTGCGTCGCAGATTCGCCGACCGCCTTGAGTCCCGCGAAGTGGACCACCGCACTGATCGAGTGCTGGTCGAACAGATCGTCCATGTCCCGCCGCGAACGCACGTCGCCCTGCACGCATTGCACCGGCCGGCCGACGATGGCTTCCAGCCGCTGCACACCAAGCGGCTTGCTGTTGCTGAAGTTGTCGAGCAGCACCACGTCGTGCCCGGCACCGATCAGCACCGCGGCGGTGTGCAGGCCGATGTAACCGGCGCCGCCTGTCAGCAGAATCATCTGTCAATTCCCGTGTCTGGATGACTGCAATTCTAGCCGACCCGCCTCGACCGGCATCCGGCCGCCTTTTCGCTTATGACCACCATCACATTTCCTGAATCCACGGTGCCGCGCCGCCGGTAGAATCGCGGAAACCACCTTCAGGAGTTCGCCGTGTCCAAAGACTTCAGGATTGCCCCGAGCATTCTCTCCGCCAACTTCGCCCGCCTCGGCGAGGAAGTCGACAACGTGCTGGCCGCGGGCGCCGACATCGTGCATTTCGACGTCATGGACAACCATTACGTGCCGAACCTGACCATCGGCCCGCTCGTCTGCGAAGCCTTGCGCAAGCACGGCGTGACGGCACCGATCGACGTGCATCTGATGGTCAAGCCGGTCGACCGCATCATCCCGGACTTCGCCAAGGCCGGTGCCACCTACATTACCTTCCATCCCGATGCCTCGGACCACGTCGACCGCACCATCAGCCTGATCCGCGAATGCGGCTGCAAACCCGGACTGGTGTTCAACCCGGCGACGCCGCTCGACGTGCTCGAGTACACGCTCGACAAGCTCGACATGGTGCTGCTGATGAGCGTCAACCCCGGCTTCGGCGGTCAGAAGTTCATCCCCTACGTGCTCGACAAGGCCCGCAAGGTGCGCCAGATGATCGACGCACGCGGATTGAATGTGAGCCTGGAAATCGACGGCGGCGTCGGTCCGGGCAACATCCTGGAAGTGGCGAAGGCCGGGGTCGATACCTTCGTCGCCGGCTCGGCGGTGTTCGGCGCCGCAAAGGACAGCGATCCCCATCGTTACGACACGGTGATCGGCGCGCTGCGCGCCGAACTCAAGAAGGCCTGACGGATTTCCTGCCGCGGCGCCGGGCCGCGAGCTCGCGCCCGAGGTCGCCATGGATGGCGCGCAATTCAGCCAGCGTCGTCTCGATGTCGCTGCGGCGCGAATCGAGTTCGGTGATCGCCGCCTCGATGCGCCCGACCAGATACTCGAGCTGTTTGGCGTGGCCCTCGCCGTGATCGCCGTAGAGCGACAGGATGTGCTCGATTTCGGCCAGCGACAGGCCCATCGCCCGTCCGCGCAGGATCAGCGCCAGCCGCACGCGGTCGCGGCGGGTATAGGCGCGGCCGCCGTTGATCCGGCGCGGCGTCAGCAGTCCGCGGGCCTCGTACAGCCGGATCGCGCGCTGGGTGACACCGAGTTCTCGCGCCAGCTCGGTGATGCCCGACAGTTCGGTCTCGTCGCCGCCGCGATGGGCGGCGACGGTATCCTCGGCGCGCGCCTTGGCGGCCGTTGCCGATGTCGCCCGCTTCGCGCGGTTGCCGGCCCTCCCGGTCATCGCCGCGTCTTCCCTCAAACGATGCGGTTGAGCTTCATCGCCACGCTCATGTCGCCGGACACCACGAAGCGGCCGGTCATGAAGCCGGTCACCGGCTCGAGCTCGCCCTTGAGCATCGCCGCGAGGTTATCGAGGGTGATGGTGACGGTGCACTCGGCCTCGCGGTCGACCTGGTCGACGCTGTTGGGCAGCGCCTTGCCGTCGACATAGGCGACGCCGTCGGCGCCGCAGTCGAACTTCAGGGTGGCACCGAGGCCGCTGTCCGCGCCCACCTTCTCGCGCAATGCTGCGATGCAGCTCTGCAAATCCATGCCGGTCTCCTCTGTTGCCGGTGGCGCGGAGTGCCCGCGTCCCCGCTCCGTGCGCATCCTAGCGCCGCCGCTTTCCCAGTTCAAGCGTTTTCTTACGCATGGGCGATGATGTTGACCTATAGGTCAACAATGCGTAGCATGGTTCGCAAATCGACCCCGGGGCGAGGGCCACGGAAGAGGAGGCAGCACATGACGACTAGCGACTCTGCCGGCGGCTACGCCAGCGTACTGCGTCCCGGCACCTTCGCCGGCCAGGTGGTCTGGGTCACCGGCGGCGGCAGCGGCATCGGCCGCTGCATCGCCCACGAACTCGCCTCGCTCGGCGCCACGGTGGTGGTCTCCGGGCGCAGCGAGGACAAGCTGGCCCGGGTCGCCGCCGAGATCGCGGCGGACGGCGGCCGCGCCGACACCATCGCCTTCGACATCCGCGACGAAGCGGCCGTGCGCGACGGCGTCGCCGCGATCGTCGGCCGCCACGGCCGCATCCACGGCCTGGTGAACAACGCCGGCGGCCAGTTTCCCTCGCCGCTGCTGGCGATCAGCAAGAAGGGCTTCGAGACCGTGCTGGCCAACAACCTGACCGGCGGCTTCCTGATGATGCGCGAGGTCTTCCTGCAGAGCATGCAGCAGCACGGCGGCGCCATGGTGAACATTACGGCCGACTTCCGCAACGGCATGCCGGGCATGGGCCATTCGGGCGCCGCACGCGCCGGCATGAGCAACCTGACCATGACGGCCGCCTTCGAATGGGCGCCCTTTCACGTCCGCGTCAATGCCGTCGCGCCCGGCTGGATCGCCTCCTCGGGCATGGACCACTACAGCGGCGCGGTGAAGGCCATGATCCCCAAGCTCAAGCATCACGTGCCGCTGCGCCGGCTCGGCACGGAAGCCGAAGTCAGCGCCGTGATCTGCTTCCTGCTCTCGCCCGGCGCCGCCTTCGTCACCGGGGTCACGGTGCCGATCGACGGCGGCGCGCCGCTCGGCAGCCCGGTGTTCCCCATGGGCGAGTACCCGGCCAGCGCCGCCTTCGAAGGCTTCCATCGCGCCGAGACACCCACGGTCCTGAAGGGAGAGTAGTTCCGTGCCCATTCTGTCCTCCGCCCTCGATCCGCGCAGCGCCAGCTTCGGCGCCAACCGCGAGCGCATGCAGCAACGCCTCGCCGAGGTGCGGGCACTGGAGCAGAAAGTGCGCGACGAATCGGCCTCGAAGCGCGAGAAGTTCGAAAAGCGCGGCCAGATCCTGCCGCGCGAACGCGTCGCCCGCCTGCTCGACCGCAACAGCGACTTCCTCGAACTGTCGAGCCTCGCCGGCCTCGGCATGCACGACGACGACGGCAAGAAGGCGGTCCTGGGCGGCGGCTCGATCGTCGGCATCGGGCAGGTCGCCGGCAAGCGCTGCGTGGTGCTGGCCAGCGACAGCGCGATCAAGGGCGGCACCGTGCCGCCGATGGGCCTCAAGAAGACCCTGCGCGCGCAGGAGATCGCCCGCGACAACCGCCTGCCGATGGTCTATCTGGTCGAGAGCGGCGGCGCCAACCTGATGTACCAGGCCGACATCTTCATCGACGGCGGCCGCAGCTTCGCCAACCAGGCCCGTCTCTCCGCCGCCGGCATCCCGCAGATCGCCGTGGTGCACGGTTCGTCCACCGCCGGCGGCGCCTACCTGCCGGGGCTGTCCGACTACGTGATCCTGGTGCGCGGCCGTTCCAGCATCTATCTGGCCGGTCCGCCGCTGGTCAAGGCGGCGATTGGCGAGGACACCGACGCGGAAGCGCTCGGCGGTGCCGAGACCCACGCCGGCGTCACCGGGCTCGGCGAATACCTGTGCGAAAACGACGGCCACGCCATCGCCATGGCGCGCGAAGTGATGGACAAGTTGAAATGGGACGCCGTACCGCCGGCGCCGACTATTGTTGGCCCGCGCTACGAAGCCGAAGAACTGCTCGGCGTGGTGCCGGTCGACGAGCGCGAACCCTACGACGTGCGCGAAGTGATCATGCGCCTGGTCGATGCTTCGGACTTCCTCGAGTTCAAGGCGGTCTATGCTGCCGACACGGTTTGCGGCCATGCGCGCATCGGCGGCCACCTGGTCGGCATCCTCGGCAACAACGGACCGATCCAGCCCGGCGGTTCGACCAAGGCCGCGCAGTTCATCCAGTTGTGCGACCAGAGCGGCACGCCTCTCGTCTTCCTGCAGAACACCACCGGCTACATGGTCGGCTCGGTCGCCGAGCGTGCGGGAGCGATCAAGCACGGCTCGAAGATGATCCAGGCGGTCGCCAATGCCGGCGTACCCAAGCTCACGATCGTGCTCGGCGGCTCCTACGGCGCCGGCAACTACGGCATGTGCGGACGCGGCTTCGATCCGCGCTTCATCTTCGCATGGCCTTCCGCGCGCACCGCCGTGATGGGCGCCGCGCAGGCGGCCAAGGTCATGGAAATCGTCGGTCGCAGCAAGCTCGAACGCGCGGGCCAACCGGTCAACGATGCGGCGCTCGCCGCCATGTCCGAGGGCCTGCGCCTGCGCCTGGAAAAGGAATCGACCGCGCTGTTCGGCACGGCGCGGCTGTGGGACGATGGCATCATCGATCCGCGCGACACGCGGCGCGTCCTCACGCTTTGCCTCGACATCTGCGCCGAGGCTGCGGCGCGCCCGCTGCGCCCGACCAGCTTCGGCGTCGCGAGGTTTTGACGTGACGCAACAGGATGGGCCGCTGGTGATATCGAGCGTAGCGAGCCAATCAATAGCCTCCCCGCGAGGGGAGGATGGGAGGGGCGGGCCCTTATGCCGCCTTTCGCGTGCATCAGCCTCAGAGCGTGGCGCTCGCCGCCACGAAAGTTAGACAGGGAGTCACAAATGCAATTCACCGTTGAACATCGCCAGCTCTCCGACACCGTGACGCGCTTCGTCAAGGAGGAACTCAATCCCCATGTCGACGCATGGGAAGCCGCCGAGGAATTCCCCACCCACGAGGTATTCAAGAAGCTCGGCAAGCTCGGCCTGCTCGGCGTCAAGTACCCGCAGGAATACGGCGGCCTCGGCCTCGACTTCTCCTATTCGATGGTGATGGCCGAAGCCCTCGGCAACTGCACCTGCGGCGGCGTGCCGATGGCCATCGGCGTACATACCGACATGTGCACCCCGGCGCTGGCCCGCTTCGGTTCCGACGAACTCAAGCGCGAATTCCTGGCGCCCTCGATCGCCGGCGACGTGGTCGGCTGCATCGGCGTCAGCGAACCGGGCGGCGGTTCCGACGTCGCCGCGGTGAAGACCACGGCAAGGAAGGACGGCGGCGACTACGTGATCAACGGCAGCAAGATGTGGATCACCAACGGCATGAAGGCCGACTGGTGCTGCCTGCTGGCCAACACCTCGGACGGCGCGCCGCACAAGAACAAGTCGCTGATCATGGTGCCGATGGACAGCAAGGGCGTCAGCCGCAGCAAGATCAGGAAGGTCGGCATGAACTCCTCCGACACCGCGCAGCTGTTCTTCGACGACGTGCGCGTGCCGCAGCGCCACGTGATCGGCCAGGAAGGCATGGGCTTCACCTTCCAGATGATGCAGTTCCAGGAGGAGCGCCTGTGGGGCGCGGCCAGCTCGCTGCGCATCCTCGACACCGTGATCGACGAGACCATCGAATACACCCGCCAACGCCAAGCCTTCGGCAAGAGCCTGCTCGACAACCAGGCCGTATATTTTCGCCTCGCCGAACTGCGCACCGAAGTCGAGGCGCTGCGCTCGCTGACCTACCGTGCGGTCGAGGCCTATGTCTCGGGCAAGGACGTGACCAAGCTGGCCTCGATGGCCAAGCTCAAGTGCGGCCGCCTGATCCGCGAGGTCACCGATTCCTGCATGCAGTTCTGGGGCGGCATGGGCTACACCTGGGACAACCACGTTTCGCGTGCCTGGCGCGACGGCCGCCTGGTGTCGATCGGCGGCGGCGCCGACGAAATCATGCTCGGCATCATCGCCAAGCTCGACATGCAAGTTCCCTCCAAATAGCAATGACCGTGTAGTTTTGATATAATGGACAGCATCGGTTGAGGCATTTTGATTTTGAAATCTGCGAGAGAGCCTTTGGCCGGGAGCCCAGCAGGGCGACCGGCCGACGCCAAAGGGCAACAGCCCGAAGGCGTCCTCATACTGAACGCTCGTGACGAGCGCGCGGTATCGTGGTTGATCGACCGGGTGGGCTTCGCGGCCGTGCAGCGAGCCCTCAGCACACCGGTGGGGAACCGCAGGCCGTATGTGACCAATCTTGCCAAGGCGCTGGGCCTAACCATTCCGCAGCACATCATCGACACCCCCAGCGTGGCCGCCCTTGAGCGCATTCGCGAGTTGCGACGCACCGGGCTG
>DAIOGL010000136.1:4614-7009 GCA_036745235.1 Sulfuritalea sp. | reverse complement strand
CCGCATTGCCGGCCATTTCGGTCAGGTAGCCGGCAAGGCCGGTGGGATAGCTCCATGTCTTGCTGCTGATGCTGCCATCGGTCTGCTCGATGTCGAGCGTCACCTTGACGCCGGGCAGCAACACGGCCTTGGAACGCAGCAGGCGCTCCAGCTCGGCCGGCGGCACGCGCGGCACGTCGAAGTATTTCGGATCGGGCCAGACGCGAACGCGGGTGCCGCTCTGGCGGCCGCAGCTGCCTATTTCCGTCAGGGCGCCGATCTTCTCGCCGCCGCCGGAGAATTCGATGCTCCAGATCTTTCCTTCGCGCCGCACTTCGACCGCGACGCGGGTGGACAGCGCATTGGTGACGGCCACGCCGACCCCGTGCAGGCCGCCGGAAAAGGCGTAGGCGGAGGTCCCGGTGTTCTTGTCGAACTTGCCGCCGGCATGGAGCCGGGTGAAGGCCAGCACCACGACCGGGATCTTCTCGTCGGGATGGAGGCCGACGGGAATGCCGCGGCCGTCGTCGGTGACGGTGATCGAGCCGTCGAGGTGGAGCAGGACGTGCAGGTTCTTCGCATGCCCGCCGAGCGCTTCGTCGGCAGAGTTGTCGATGACTTCCTGAATGATGTGGGCGGGTGAGTCGGTGCGGGTGTACATGCCGGGACGCTCGCGCACCGGCTCCAGTCCCTTGAGGACACGGAAGGAGGATTCGTCGTAAGTGGGGGTGACAGCCATGTTTCGTTTGGTTTTTGAAGAAATCAGAAGCGTGCGTCGGCGAGGCAGTCGGTCAGCCCCGTGCGCCAGTCGGGCAGGGCCAGACCGAAGTCGCGGCGGAAGCGCGAGCAGTCGAGCCGCGAGTTGGCCGGTCGCGCTGCGGGCAGCGGATAGTCGGCGCTGGTGATACGGTGAACCACGGGCACTTTATCCATCAAACCGGCGCGCTGCGCCTCGGCGAAGATGGCTTCGGCATAGCCGTGCCAGCTGGTTTCGCCGGCGGCGGCGAGATGATACAGGCCGTCGGGAACTTCCCTCCGGGCGACGATCAGGGCGGTGACGTCGGCCAGATGGCGCGTCCAGGTCGGTGCGCCAACCTGATCGCCTACCACACGCAACTCGTCGCGTTCTCTGCCCAGCCGCAGCATGGTTTTCATGAAATTCGCGCCGTGCAGGCCATAGACCCAGCTGGTGCGAAAGATCAGGTGACGGGCGCCCGAGGCGGCGATCTCCAGTTCGCCGGCGCGCTTGCTGCGGCCGTAAGCGGACAGCGGCGCGGGCGTGTCGGTTTCGGCGTAAGGCGTCGGCTTGGCGCCGTCGAACACGTAATCGGTCGAGTAATGGATCATCAGCGCGCCGAGTCGCCGGGCTTCCCCGGCAAGGATGCCGGGCGCCGCAGCGTTGATCGCATCTGCCGCTGCCGGCTCGGCCTCGGCCTTGTCTACTGCCGTGTAGGCGGCGGCATTGACGATGACCGTGGGCGCAATCGCGCGCACGGCCGCGCGCAGGGCCTCCGGCTTGGCCAGATCGAGCTGGCCGCGATCGCAGGCGGCCAGCTCGCCGAAACAGGACAGCGATCGCTTGAGCTCGCGACCGAGCTGTCCGGCGGCTCCGGTGAGCAGGATCTTCATGCGAAGGTTTCCGCCTGGCCGAAGGGCCGGCCGGCCTGATCCTTGGCCGCCAGCAGCGGCTCGCCGGTCAGCGGCCAGGGAATGGCGAGCTGCGGATCGTTCCACAACAGCGTGCGCTCGTGTGCCGGGCTCCAGTAGTCGGTGGTCTTGTAGAGGAACTCCGCGGAGTCCGAGGTGACGCAGAAGCCGTGGGCGAAGCCGGGCGGAATCCAGGCCATGCGGCGGTCGGCGGCGGACAGCACGAAGCCGACCCATTGGCCGAAGGTCGGCGAGGAGCGCCGCAGGTCGACGGCCACGTCATAGACCGCGCCGGCCGTCACGCGGATCAGCTTGCCCTGGGCGTGCTCGATCTGGTAATGCAGGCCGCGCACGACATTCCTCTGCGATTTCGAATGGTTGTCCTGCACGAAATCGGCGGCTATGCCGAGCTCGGCGAAGCTGCGCTTGTTCCAGCTCTCGTAGAAGAAGCCGCGCTCGTCGCCGAACACCTTCGGCTCGAGCAGCAGCACCTCCGGAATGGCCGTCGGAATGAGCTTCATCCACGCACCTCGTGTTCGAGCAGGCCCAGCAGATACTGGCCGTAGCGGCTCTTGGCCAGCGGCTCGGCCAGCTTCGCCAATTGGGCATCGCTGATCCACTTCTGCCGCCAGGCGACTTCCTCCGGACAGGCCACCTTGAGGCCCTGGCGCTTTTCGATGACCTCGATGAACTGGCCGGCTTCGAGCAGCGACTCATGGGTCCCGGTGTCCAGCCAGGCCATGCCGCGGCCCATGATCTCGACCTTGAG
>DAIOGL010000136.1:0-4514 GCA_036745235.1 Sulfuritalea sp. | reverse complement strand
AGCGAAATCATGGCCGTAGAACAGGTTGTCGCCGAGCACCAGGGCCGAGGGGTGGTCGCCGACGAAGTCGCGGCCGATGATGAAGGCCTGCGCCAGGCCGTCGGGACTCGGTTGCACGGCGTACTGGATCGAGATGCCCCATTGCGAGCCGTCGCCCAGCAGCTGCTCGAAGCGCGGCGTATCGAGCGGCGTCGAGATCAGCAGGATTTCCCGGATGCCCGCCAGCATCAGCGTGGTCAGCGGGTAATAGATCATCGGCTTGTCGTAGATCGGCAAGAGCTGCTTGGACACCGCCAGCGTGACCGGATGCAGCCGGGTGCCGGAGCCGCCGGCGAGGATGATGCCGCGGGTGCTCTTCGTTTGGGGCAACTGACTCATTGACGATCTCCGTAGTTGCGATCCATCCACTGCCGGTATTCGCCCGAAACGACATGGGCCACCCAGGCCGGGTTCTCCAGATACCACTGCACGGTCTTCCTCATCCCCGTCTCGAAGCTTTCCTGCGGCGTCCAGCCCAGTTCGCGCTGGATCTTCGACGCGTCGATGGCGTAGCGCCTGTCGTGGCCGGGACGGTCGGCGACCGATATCTTCTGTGCGCGGTAGCTGCGGCCGTCGCGCCGCGGCCTCATCTCGTCGAGCAGGGTGCACAGGGCATCGACGACCTCGAGGTTGGTCTTCTCGTTGTGGCCGCCGATGTTGTAGGTTTCGCCCGAAATGCCCTGTTCGAAGACCAGGCGCAGCGCACGGGCATGGTCATCGACGTAGAGCCAGTCGCGCACGTTGTCGCCCTTGCCGTAGATGGGCAGGGGCTTGTCCGAGACGGCATTGTGGATCATCAGCGGGATGAGCTTTTCGGGGAACTGGCAGGGGCCGTAGTTGTTCGAGCAGTTGGTGATCACGGTCGGCAGGCCGTAGGTGTGATGCCAGGCCCTCACCAGGTGGTCGGACGCGGCCTTCGACGCGGAGTAGGGCGAGTTCGGCTGGTAGGGACTGGTCTCGACGAAGAGGCCGGTGTCGTCCAGCGAGCCGAAGACCTCGTCGGTCGAGACGTGATGGAAGCGGAAGCTGATCTGCTCCTCGGCATCGAGCGCGGACCAGTAGGCGCGGGCGGCTTCGAGCAGGGCGTAGGTGCCGCCGATGTTGGTGTCGATGAAGTCCCCGGGGCCGTGGATCGAGCGGTCGACATGCGATTCGGCGGCGAGGTGGATCACGCCGGCCGGTTGATGCTCTTCAAACAGGGCGTCCAGTGCCGCGCGGTCGCAGATGTCGTTGCGGGAGAACAAAAGCCGTGGATGGTCGGCAAACTCGGCCAGGGATTCGAGATTGCCCGCGTAGGTCAGCTTGTCGATGTTCACGATGCGCCAGTCGCTCTCGGCGATCAGAAGGCGAATCAGGGCCGAGCCGATGAAGCCGGCGCCGCCGGTGACGAAGATGGTTTTCATAAAGGTTCGGAACTGTTGCGGGACGATGCGGGCACGGAATGACCACGGAGGCGCTATTGTATTCGATGAAAATCCGGGCCCGGACGGGCGTAGTGGAGCGCCTCGGTCCTGGCATGCTTCAGTTGCGGCTCGGTCCCCTTGACAGGAAAAATACTTTAGACCTAAAATAACGCAAGTGCAGATAATGTCGTCAAACGAGGAGATTGCGATGCGAATTGTGTGTCTGGGCGGAGGCCCCGCGGGTCTGTATTTCTCGATCCTGATGAAGAAGGCCAACCCGGCCTGCGACATCACCGTGATCGAACGCAACCAGCCCGACAGCACCTTCGGTTGGGGCGTGGTGTTTTCCGACAAGACCATGGACGGCTTTCGCCAGGACGATCCCCAGGTGGTCGCGGAAATCGAGCGAAACTTCCATCACTGGGACGACGTCGATGTCTTCTTCAAGGGGCGGCGGATGGTCTCCGGCGGCCATGGTTTTTGCGGCATCGGGCGCCTGAAGCTGCTGCAGATTTTCCAGGCCCGCGCCAGGGAACTCGGCGTGAACCTCCAGTTCGGCGCCGAGGTCAAGGATCCGGACGACTACGCCAGGGAGTACGACCTCGTGATCGGCTCCGATGGCGTGAATTCGACCACGCGGACCAAGTACGCAAGCCATTTCAATCCGCGCATCGATGTGCGCAAGTGCCGTTTCATCTGGCTCGGCGCCAAGAAGAAACTCAACGCCTTCACCTTTGCCTTCAAGGAAACGCCGTGGGGCTGGTTCAATCTTCACGCCTATCAGTTCAACGAGGAATGGGCGACTTTCATCATCGAAACCCCGGAGGAGACCTGGCTCAAGGCCGGCATCGACAAGATGGACCCGGATCAGTCGATTGCCTTCTGCGAAGACCTGTTCGCCGACATGCTGGATGGCAGCCGCCTGATCTCGAATGCGCGTCACCTGCGCGGCTCGGCGGCATGGCTCAAGTTCAACCGCGTGCTCTGCGAGCGCTGGTTCAAGGACAACATCGTGCTGCTCGGCGATGCGGCGCACACGGCGCACTTCACCATCGGCTCCGGCACCAAGCTGGCGATGGAAGACGCAGCCGCGCTGGTCCGGGTGATGAACAGCGCGGAAGGCGACGTGCCGACGCGCCTGGCCCGCTATCAGGCCGAGCGCGAAATTGAAGCGCTCAAGCTGCAGAGCGCGGCACGCAATCGCATGACGTGGTTCGAGGAAGTCGAGCGCTACGTGCATATGGAACCCGAGCAGTTCGCCTTCGCCGTGCTCACCGGCAGCCAGCGCGTCGGCCACGCCAACCAGAAGCTGCGCGATCCGGTCTACACCGAAGGCCTCGATCGCTGGTTCGCCGAAAAGTGCGGCGTGCATACACCGCCGACGGCGACGCCGGCGCCGCCGATGTTCACTCCCTTCAGGTTGCGCGGCATGACGCTGGCAAACCGCGTCGTGGTTTCGCCGATGTGCATGTACTCGGCAGTCGACGGAGCTCCCGGCGATTTCCATCTGGTCCATTACGGCAGCCGCGGCATGGGCGGCGCGGCGCTTGTCGTTACCGAGATGACCTGCGTCTCCGCCGACGCACGCATCACGCCGGGATGCACCGGGATTTGGAACGATGCCCAGCAGGACGCCTGGAAGCGCATCGTCGGCTACATCCACGCCAACGGCAACACCAAGGTGTCGCTGCAGATCGGCCATGCGGGGCGCAAAGGGTCCACCCGGCTGGCCTGGGACGCCATCGACATGCCGCTGCAGTCCGGCGGCTGGCCGCTCCTGGCGCCCTCGCCGCTGCCCTACATTCCTGGCACCTCGCAGGTGCCGAAGGAGATGGATCGCGCCGACATGGATCGCGTCAAGGCCGACTTCGTCGCCGCCACCCGCCGTGCCGCCGGCGCCGACTTCGACATGGTCGAATTCCACGCCGCCCACGGCTACCTGATGTCGTCCTTCATTTCGCCGCTGACCAACCGGCGCCAGGACGAATACGGCGGCAGCCTGGAGAACCGCTGCCGCTATCCGCTGGAGGTGTTCCGCGCCATGCGCGAGGTCTGGCCCGCAGACAAGCCCATGTCGGTGCGCATCTCGGCCCACGACTGGGTGCCCGGCGGGATCGCGCCCGATGATTCGGTGGCCGTTTCGCGGCTGTTCAAGGAGGCGGGCGCCGACATCATCCACGTCTCCTCGGGCCAGGTGAGCAAGGAGGAGGCGCCGGTGTACGGCCGCATGTTCCAGGTGCCGTTCTCCGACCAGATCCGCAACGAGCTCGATGTGCCGACCATTGCGGTCGGCAACATCTTCGAGGCCGACCACGTCAACACCATCATCGCCGCCGGTCGCGCCGACCTCTGCGCGCTGGCCCGCCCGCATCTGGCCGATCCGGCCTGGACGCTGCATGCCGCCGCCGAGCAGGGCTACAAGGAGATGCCGTGGCCGAAGCAGTATCAGGGCGGCAAGCTGCAACTCGAACGCAATCTCGAGCGCGCCGCCCAACTTGCGCTCAACGCCTGATACGAGATCCAAGCCATGAAGATCACTCAGCTTGAAGCAGTCGCACCCCCGTCGGACATCCAGATCCTGCAGCCTGCCGGATGGGCGGCGCCCCGGGGCTATTCGAACGGGATTGCGGCGCGGGGCCGTACCGTGGTCATCGGCGGACAGATCGGCTGGGACGGCCAGTGCCGCTTCCATACCAGCGACTTTGCCGAGCAGGCCAGGCAGGCATTGCAGAACATTGTCGCCGTGCTCGCCGAAGCCGGCGGCAAACCCGAGCACATCATTCGCATGACATGGTACGTGATCGACAAGCGCGAGTATCTGGCCGCCTATCCGCAGCTGGGCCGCGCCTATCGCGAGGTCATCGGCCGCACCTTCCCCGCCATGACGGCGGTGCAGGTGGCGGGGCTGATGGAAGATGCGGCGCGGGTGGAGATCGAGGCGACGGCAGTTATTCCCGACTGACGGCAGTTTCGCGCGGTGCCACCCCCCATCCTGCCGAAAGGAGAAGTTTCAGTGAGGGCTAACGTCGGCCTTTCGACGTTAAGCGCAGCGGCCGGAGCTAAAACGAAGTT
>DAIOGL010000135.1:0-7014 GCA_036745235.1 Sulfuritalea sp. | reverse complement strand
CTCGGCTGTCCGAACCGGACAGCGCTTTCCTGATGAGGGCGCGGCGAGCCGCGGCGTCCGGCGCCGGCACCTGAATCTTGAAATCGACGCGCCCTTCGCGCACGGCGGCACGGTCCAGACGGTCAACAAAGTTCGTGGCCATGATGACCACTACGCCGGTCCCGCGCGTATTGACGAGCTCGGTCAGGATCTGGTTGGTTGTCTTCGGGCCTTCCTCGCTGGTGGTACCGGAGCTGCTGCGGTTGAGGATCACGCTGTCTACTTCGTCCATGAACAGGACGCATGGCGCCTGGGCGCGGGCATCCTTGAACAGGGTGACGACGTTCTCGGTCGTGCTGTTCACCCACTTGGATCCGACAGAGCCGAAGGACATCTTGATGATCGGCAGCTTGAGCGAACCGGCTACGCCCTCGGCGAATACCGTCTTGCCGTTGCCCGGCTCGCCGTGCAGCAGGATGCCGTTGCGCGCCTGACCGCGCAGGGCACCCTTCTTGTCCTTGCGCAGGATCTGCTTGGCCTCGGTTGCGGCGGTCAGCAAGGTGTCCTTCAAGTCCTGCATCCCGGCCAGATCATCGAGCGTGTGCTCGGCGCGTTCGGCCTCGTAGGTGAAAAGCGGCGCGGCGTCATCATCGGCGCCGTCAGCCTCCGCGCCGCGCGATACCGGGATGGCGGCCTTGGACAAGTTGATCATCTTGCCCTCGGGATTGAGGGTCTTCATGCGCAACTTGACCACGAAATGCGTGACCACCATGAGGCCGGCCAGCACCCAGACCAGCCAGTATTCCTTTGGCAGCACCACGGCCGCCGGCACCAGGCAGAGGGTCGCCGCGGTCAAAACCATCCGGGCTTCGGCCGCGCTGTCATTGGTGTTGAGGATCGCCAGCGCCAGGAGGATGAGTGAATTGAAACAGGCAGGAGCGACCACCAGCACCATGAAGGTGAATCGGAACACGGTCGAATCGGCACCCGGATCGCTGTTGGCGAAGAAAAGGATGGCGGCCGCAATCCAGCAGGGCATCAACAGGAAGAAAGTGGCGCTGCGGCAGGCGCGCAAAAAGGCGGTCAAGTTATCCATGGTCAAACATCACGACGAGGGCGCGCAGATTGGCGCGGTAGAAGAGCGAGGGCGTCTTGGCGATCTCGCTGCGGGTTTGTTGCTCCAGTTTCTGGCGGTCGGCGCCGGGCATCGACTTGGCCACAATGACGGTCGCCGCCGTTTCATATCGGGAGCGACCGGAGTTCCAGAACACCCGGGTCTCGATGCGCCGGCATCCGGCGGTTTCGCTGCAGGCCCGCTGCAGCGACGGCTTGACGGAGGTGAGTGCCGCCCGCATGCCCCACGGCGCATTCCACTGCCACACAACAGCGGCAGCGGTCGCGGCCGTGGCGATCGTGAGCGGGATGAAGAGTCGGGTGAAGGTTGTCTTGTTCATGAGGAGACGGTCTCACAAGACGACCGAATTTCAAGAGGGCAAAACGAAGCACGCCAACCCGAATACTGCAAACGACTTGAATTGGATTGTGGGGTCTTGAATTCGAGGCGCGTCGCGGTAGGGTGTCTGCATGACACCACCAATTCACATCAGCGCGCATCCCCAAGAGCGCAACATCATCGCCGTCGAATGGCGCATCGGCTTCACCCGACCGAAGGGCGTGGTCTTCGTCATCATCCCCGACGACCTGAAGGGCCCGGCGCCGGCGATCGCCGAACTCACTGCGATTCGATTCCTCGTTGAGAGCAAACAGGTAGGCACCAGCCTGCGGCACCACGACGTCATCGTCAGCCAGAAGGCTGTCCGGGACCTGGCCAAGCAGACGGCGGAAGACTCGCCCCTCATTCCTTACGGCCGCCACCTCTATCTCTACGTGGATCCGGACCACATCTCCGTGGCGCCGGCGACGTGGGCGGAAGGGGTGGAGATCGATCCGGCGCGGATATCCGTCACTTCGGCGCTGCCTGCAGATTGGCCGGGAGTGTTCTGCCATGCGCTGAATGCGACCGTGGGGATCACGAGGCATTCGATGGATCGATTCATTGAGCGCGCGAACCTCAGGCCCAATCACTGGCATGCATTTCAAGCAGCGGCCAAACGCCTTGGGTCGCCCATAGTTCGGATCGTGCCTCGCGAAGAAGCGGCGAAGACCAATCCAAAAATGCGGCTTGACGCGCGGACGGTGGTCCTGCATCACCAGGCCACGGACACGGCATGGATCGTGGTCAAGGAACCCGAGGGCTGGGTGCTGGTGACCATGCACCCGCACTTTCAGGAATTTGTGCCGACCTTCGTGCGCGGCCGGATCGAGTATCGACGCAACGACTGAAGGCCGCTAAGTTACCGCAGCTTCCAAATTGACCATTGTGCGCGAATCGAGCTGATCACCGTTCACCGCTCAAATTTCCGTAATGGCTGAGTGTTGGCGCGCGTTTGTGCCTCAAAGCGGTATTACGCGCAGTCGGGTCAATCCTTGTCGTGCAGGCAACATGGGTACTTTTGAAAGAGAGACTGCCCTCTTGGGCAGAGAGTAGAGAGTGGCGAGAGGGTAGATGGGGACAATTCGGGGATAGCACGCGCGGATCTCTCCGGCACTTTGCGGAAGACGGGGACACTTTGGGGACACTGATTTCTCTGGTTCGGGCATTACGCGACTGAAGGATGCGCATAATATATGCGATGGTCAACAGCCAAAAAACCTTGCAAAGCAAGTTGTAGAGCGGGTTTCCAGTGGTTCTGGCGGAGAGGGAGGGATTCGAACCCTCGTTAGGATATTATCCTAAACACGCTTTCCAGGCGTGCGACTTAAACCGCTCATCCACCTCTCCGCGGAAACTTGCTTGCTGCTGCCGATCACTGCTGGTCGGGCAGGGCGCGAATTCTAACAGATCAGCCTTCGCTGTGCCGCAGCGACAGGTCGATGGCGCGCACGTTCTTGGTCAGGCTGCCGATGGAAATGCGGTCGACGCCGGTCTCGGCAATCGCGCGCACCGTCTCCAGGCTGACGCCGCCCGAGGCCTCGAGTTCGGCGCGTCCCGCGGTGAGGCCGACGGCCTGCTGCATCTGTTCCAGACTCATGTTGTCGAGCAGGATCATCGTGGCGTTGGCGTCGAGCGCTTCCGCGAGCTGTTCCAGGGTTTCGACCTCGATCTGGATGAAGACGTCGTCGCGGCCGATCAGGCGCGCCTGCTCCAGCGCGGCCGTGACGCCACCGGCCGCCATGATGTGGTTTTCCTTGATCAGGATGCCGTCATAGAGGCCGAGGCGGTGGTTGGCTCCGCCGCCGCAGGTGACGGCGTACTTCTGCGCCAGGCGCAGGCCGGGCAGGGTCTTGCGTGTGTCGACGATGCGTGCGCCGGTACCGGCGACGGCATCGACATAGCGGCGCGTCTCCGTTGCGGTGGCCGAGAGCAGTTGCAGGAAGTTGAGCGCGGCGCGCTCGGCGGTGAGCAGGGCACGGGTGCCGGCTTCGATTTCGCACAGCGTCTGTCCGGCGGCGATCCGCTCGCCGTCCCCTGCATGCCAGCGGATCACCGCCAGCGGATCGAGGCGGCGGAAGCAGGCATCGAACCACGCGGTGCCGGCGAGCACTGCATCTTCGCGGCTGAGCACGGTGCCCCGCGAGCGTCGCGTAGCGGGGGTGAGCAGGGCGGTCAGGTCGCCGCCGCCGATGTCTTCGACCAGGGCCGCGAGCACGTTGCGCTGTACCTCGGCGGCAAGCTGAAGGGGGAGTTCCATGATGTGTCGAAGCCTGAAGTGGGGGTTCGACCGATTTTAGCAGCCAGCCGCTTCAGTGAATTTTCGATCCCCGCAGGCTGAGCGCCGTGGCCGGCGCGGCGAAGCTGTCGGCGCGGGAGACGTCCCAGAACACTTTGAACACCGGATGGTCGGGCACCCCGGACAGCAGTTCCCCCTGCCTTGCCCAATGATGCAGGGCCGCCAGCGAACGCACTTCGGTGGCCGAGACGCGGCGGATCACATGCTCCGGGCCGAGTTCGCAGGGGTGCTTCAAGCCCGAAGCGCCGAGCAGTTCCTTGAGTGCGATCAGCGTGTTCTGGTGGAACTGGAACACGCGCGTCGACTTGTCCGCTACGTCGAGGGCGCGCATGCGCTGCGGATCCTGCGTCGTCACTCCTGTCGGGCATTTGCCGGTGTGGCAGGTCTGCGCCTGCAGGCAGCCGAGGGCGAACATGAAGCCGCGCGCCGAATTGCACCAGTCGGCGCCCATGGCCATGGTGCGCGCCATGTCGAAGGCCGTGACGATCTTTCCCGAAGCGCCGAGGCTGATCTGGTGGCGCAGATTGACGCCGACCAGCGTGTTGTGCACCAGCATCAGGCCTTCCCGCAGCGGCGCGCCGACGTGGTCGGTGAACTCCAGGGGTGCCGCGCCGGTGCCGCCTTCGCCGCCGTCGACGACGATGAAGTCGGGGGTGACGTCCGCCTGCAGCATGGCCTTGACGATGGCGAACCATTCCCAGGGATGGCCGATCGCCAGCTTGATGCCGACCGGCTTGCCGCCCGACAACTCGCGCAGGCGGGCGATGAAGCCGACCAGTTCCAGCGGCGTGGAAAATGCCGAGTGCCGCGCCGGCGAAATGCAGTCGGTGCCGACGGGAACGCCGCGTGCCTCGGCGATTTCCCTGGTCACCTTGGCGCCCGGCAGCACGCCGCCGTGTCCCGGCTTGGCGCCCTGCGAGAGCTTGATCTCGATCATCCTGACCTGATCGAGGCGGGCGTTCTCGGCAAACTTGTTTTCGTCGAAATGGCCGCTGGCGTCGCGGCAGCCGAAATAGCCGCTGCCGATTTCCCAGGCCAGGTCGCCGCCGTTCTGGCGGTGGTAACGCGAGATGGAGCCCTCGCCGGTGTCGTGATAGAAGTGGCCGCGCTTGGCGCCCTCGTTCAGGGCCAGGATCGCGTTCGCCGAAAGCGCGCCGAAGCTCATCGCCGAAATGTTGAACACGCTGGCGGAATAGGGCTGCGTGCAGGCCGGGCCGCCGATGTCGATGCGGAAGTCGTGGCTGTCGATGTGCACCGGCGCGATGGAATGGTTGATCCATTCGTAGTGCGGTTCATAGACGTTGAGCTGGGTGCCGAAGGGGCGCTTGTCGGCGGCCTGCTTGGAACGCTGGTAGATGATCGAACGCTGGGCGCGGGAGAAGGGCAGCTCCTCCGAGTCGGCCTCGAGAAAATACTGGCGGATTTCGGGCCGGATGTACTCGAAGAAGAAGCGGAAATGCGCGAGCACCGGATAGTTGCGGCGGACGGCCTGCCTGACCTGCAGGTAATCGCTGAGGCCGAGCAGCGCCAGCGCGCCGAAGGCCGCGGCAGGCCACAGCCATTGCGTCGAGAAGGGCAGCAGGGCGAGACAGGCCGCGCTGAGAATTCCGCAAAGGCTCCAGGCCCAGTAGCGTTTCGGAACGATGTTGTCGAGACTCTGCAACATGGACGCCCTCCCGTCAGGTGATTCGGTGCGGCTGCGCTACGGCATTACTTTACACCTGATGCTTGTCCGCTCTTGAATCGTTCCGAGAGCGCGATCGAGAGGCTGCTGCCGGCGATCACGGCCATGCCCGCGACCGAGGGCAGGTCGGGCAGGTGGTCGTAGAACAGCCAGCCGAGGAGCATGGCCCAGATCAGCTGGCCGTAGAGGAAGGGCGACAGCGTCGATGCCGGGGCGTGGCGGAAGGCGCGGGTCATGCAGAGATGTCCGGTGCCGCCGAGAATGCCCAGTGAAGCGATGGAGAGCGACTGCCAGGCGTCGGGCATCGGTCCGCCCCAGTAGAGCGGTGCCGCCAGCGACATCGTCACGGTGCCCACCAGCGCGGTGTAGAACAGCATGGTGACCGTGTCTTCAGTCAGCGACATGTGCCGTGTCTGCACCTGGTAGATCGAATAGCAGGCGGCCGCCAGCGACATCAGGACGACACCCTCGGTGGACAGTGCGCCGCCGGGACGCGCGATCAGCAGGGCGCCGGCAAAGCCGGCGACGATCGCGATCCAGCGCCCGCTGCTGACCGACTCCTTGAGCAGCCAGCTGGCGAGAATCACCACGATTAGCGGCGTGACGAACAGGAAGGCAGTGCTTTCCGCCAGCGGCATGATCTTGAACGCCGCCATCGCGAAGCCGGTGGTGCCGACCAGCATCAATGCGCGCACGATCAGCGCGAACGGCCGCTGCGTGGCGATCAGCCTGGCCCGCATCGAAGGCGCGAGAAAGATCACCATCAGCAGCATATGCACCGTGTAGCGCGCCCAGACCAGCATCGGCACCGGAAAGGTCTGCGACAGATGCTTGGAGGTGGCGTCGAGCGCGGCAAAGCACAGGCCCGCACCCAGCATCAGCAGGATGCCGATGAAAGGCCGCGCGTCATGCATTCGCGGCGATCAGGCGATTCAGGAGTGTGCGTGCGACGGGAATCAGTTCGCCGGCGGCAATGCCGATCGGGCCGGCGCCGGTCGCGGCGAGCGCATCGGCCGCCGCGCCATGCAGATGGACGGCGCCGCAAAGCGCAGCCGGCGCCGGCCAGCCCTGCGCCAGCAGTGCGCCGGCCATGCCAGAAAGCACGTCACCGGTGCCGGCCGAGGCCAGCCCCGGATTGCCGTTGGTGTTGATGCGCCAGCTGCCGTCGGGATCGGCAATCACCGTGCCGCAGCCCTTGAGCGCAACGTCGGCCTTGAACTTTTGCGCCAGTTGCAGTGCCGCACCGACGCGGTCGGCCTGTACGGCCTCGGTGGTGGTGGCCAGCAGGCGCGCGGCTTCGGCGGGGTGCGGCGTGATGATCGTGGGTGCCTCGCGGCGTGCGAGGCGCGCGGCCAGCACCGGATGGGCGGAGAGCAGATTCAGTGCATCGGCATCGAGCAGCAAGGGAAAGTCGGCGCCGACGGCACGGCGAAGTATGTCTACCGCGGCACCGGAAGCGCCGAGGCCGGGGCCGCCGACGGCAGCCGTCGCCTGTGCCAGCGCGTCGTCGGGCGTGCGCAGCATCAATTCGGGCTGCACGGGATCGACGGCCAGCGGCTG
>DAIOGL010000134.1:1592-7127 GCA_036745235.1 Sulfuritalea sp. | reverse complement strand
GATCCCCTTCATCCATGAGCGCTCGACCACGGCGCTGATGGACAAGATCCGGAAACTCTGAGAGCGGGCGCAGGGCGAACTTAAGTCCGCCATCTATCCCGGCCGGCTGAAGCCGGCCCTGCAACTCCGAATCGGAAGTCGGCGCTGACGGAACGGTGATTCAAGCCGTCGTGCGCCGCAGAATCATGTCCCGTACGAGATCAATATGCCCGCGCAGGGTGTAGAGGATGTCCGAAAACGTCAGCGGCGTGCGAATGTGGCTGGCGTCCGCCTCGATGCGATCCAGTTTCTCGATCCACTCGGCGCGGGTGTGCAGGCCCGGATTTTCGTTGATTTCATTCTCGAGAAACTTCAGTTCGCCGTAGCGCCGGTAGATGCGCGAGCGCACGCGCCAGCCGTAGATCTGCGGCGCGAACTTGAATAGCGGGAACAGCACGGCGAGCAGCGGCACCAGCATCACCACCATGCGGTCGATCAGGGTGGCCGCCCAGAACGGCATATAGCGCTGCAGGAAAGGCTTGCCGGAGGTGTAGTAGCGCTCGGCTTCCTTCGACTGCGGGAATTCGCTGTGCCCGGCACGCGGAAATTCACCGGGCTTCTGGAACACGCCCGCCTCGCCATGGACTTCGCTTGCCACCTGCATCAGCAGGCCGATCAGGGCCGGATGTGTGCCCTCGCGCACCAGCAGGGTCGTCATCGGCGCAACGAGCTGGGTGTCGTGCGGCGGAATCTCCAGCGTCAGATCGATGGCCCCGCGCGGCAGTACCAGCCTTGCCAGATGGGGAAAGCGCCGCGTGTAGGCCTCGGCATGCGCGAGGCTCATAAGGTGCACGCCCGGCGTATAGAGCAGCGTCCATACCAGCCCGGACTGGGTCGGCCCGACGACGAACACGGCATCGATTTCGTTCTTCTGCAGCCGCTCGACGACACCCAGCCCCCCCGCTTCGATCAGTTTCGTGTTCTTCGCGTCGATGCCGTTGGCCGCCAGCAGTTCCATGGCCAGGTGCTGCGTGCCGCTGCCTGCGCCCCCGACCGCCAAGCGCTTGCCCTTGAGATCGAGAATCTTGTCGCCGCAACGCACAGCGGCCTCGCGGCAGAAAATCCACAACGGTTCGTAATAGAAGTCACCCAGGGAAACCAGTTCGTCCTTCTCTTCCAGGCGCGCCGTGCCGCCCTGGATGAAGGCGGCATCGACCGCGAACTCCGGGTTGCGCAGCCGCTGCAGGTTCTCCATCGAACCGGCCGAGGGCTTCTCCACCAGCGTGATGCCATAGCGCGCCAGCACATCCTTGTAGCGCGCGGCGAAGCGCTGGTAGGCGCCGCCCTCGCCGCCGGTGCTGACGATCAATTGGTCGGGCGGAGCCGGTTTGATGAACTGCGCCGCCAGCCAGAACGCGCCAATCGCCACCAGCAAGGAAGGCAGCGCGACGAATACGATGTCGCGCCAGGAAAGAAGTTTCAGTTTTTCGGGCATGTTCGTTCAAGCTTGCACAATTGGAACGCATTATAGACAGACGATTTCATGCATTCCGAAACCATTCGTTCGCCGCCCCGATGCCACCCGGGACCGGCAACCGCGGCGAGCATTTTGCGGCGTATGTGCGCCGTCGCACCGAGTGGCGACTGCCTTCCCCGGACAATCGGTGGAATTGTCCCTCCTGCGACATCGGCACGCTCTCCGCTTCGCTCCCCAGACCGTCATGACACTGCCCCGTTCGCTCAAATGGATAGCCGCAGCCCTGCTCGCGCCTGTCGTGCTGGCGGCGCTTCTCATTGCGATCTTCGGCTGGAACTGGCTGCGCGGACCGATCGAACGCATGACGACGGAGCAGACCGGTCGTGTTCTGGCCATCAACGGCGACCTGACGGTGAAGTTCGGCTGGCCATTGCCCAGCATTCGCGCCGAGGCAGTCAGCTTCGCGAATCCTGTCTGGACCAAGGAAAGACAGATGGTCGTGGCCGATGCGGTGGAAGTCTCGATCCACCTGCCGCAGTTGCTGTTGCGCAACATCGTCCTGCCCGAAGTGCGGCTCGATCACCCCATGGTCTTTCTGGAGCAAGCCAGCGACGGCCGCAGGAACTGGCTGCTGGACATCAACCAGCAGGACGAGGGAGCGCGTATCCGCATCGACCGCCTGACGCTCGATCATGGCCGGCTCGGTTACGACGATGCGGGACAGAAGACCAGTATCCGCGCCGAACTCTCGACCTCGGATGGGCCGTCGGCGGCAGCCGGGCTCAGCTTCACCGCGCAGGGGCAATACAAGGGCATGCCGCTCAAGGCCCAGGGCAGCGGCGGGCCGGTGCTTGGCTTGCGCGACGAAAGTACGCCCTATGCGCTGCAAACCGCGTTCACCGTGGGTCGCACCGCCGTGAAGGCCGACGGCACCATTACCAGCCTGCTCAATTTCTCTGCGGTAGACATGCGGGTCGCCCTGCGCGGCGAGAGTCTCGCGCAGCTTTTCCCCCTGCTGGGTATCGCGTTCCCCGAAACTCGCGCCTACGCAACCGAGGGGCACCTGCTGCACCAGGCCAACACCTGGCGCTACGAGGAGTTCTCGGGCCGCATCGGCGGCAGCGACATCGCCGGCACGCTCCAGGTCGACACGGGCGGCAAACGCCCGGCCATGAAAGCGGACCTGGTGTCCAAAGTCCTCGATATCGCCGATCTCGGCCCGCTGATCGGCGCACGGCCCGGTAGCCTCGAAGCCGCGAAGGAGGCGGCGCCAGTGCCGGCACAAGCAGCCGCGCCGACGCCGGTGCTGGCGCGCGTGCTGCCCGACATGCCATTCAAGACCGACCGCTGGGACAGCGTCGACGCCGAGGTATCGCTGAAGGCAAAAGCCTTCCGCCACTCAAAGGAATTGCCGCTGGAAGATCTGGTAGCCCATTTGAGCCTGCGCGATTCCGTGCTGACGCTCGATCCGCTCGATTTCGGCATCGCCGACGGCCAGCTCAACGCCGTTATTTCGCTGGACGGACGCAGCGATCCGATCCAGGCCCGCGCCAAGCTGAAGGCGCGAAAAATTCTGCTGTCCGGGCTGTTCCCGGCCTCCGAACTGGGCAAGACCAGCATCGGGCAGGTCAACGGCGACTTCGACCTGACGGGGAAGGGCAACTCGGTACGGCAAATGCTGGCGAGTTCCAGCGGCAAAGTGGATCTTGTCGTCGCGGGCGGCAAGATCAGCAAGCTGATGATGGAAAAAGCCGGCTTGCACCTCTGGGAGATACTCGAGCTGAAGATGGCCGGCGACAGGCTCATTACCCTGCGTTGCGCAGTGGCCGGCTTCGACGTCAAGCAGGGCAGCATGCAGGCCAACGCCCTCATCTTCGACACCGAGGTCACCACCATCATCGGTACCGGCAGCATCGATCTGGGAAACGAGAAACTGGATCTGACGCTCAACCAGAAAACCAAGTACACCAGCCCGCTGGCCCTGCGTAGCCCGATCTACGTTCGCGGCAGCTTTGCCCGGCCCGTGGTCGAAGTCGACAAGGGACGCGTCGCCGCGCGTGCGCTCGGTGCAATAGCGCTCGGCCTGGTCAATCCGCTGCTGACGCTGATTCCCTTGATCGACGCCGGCCCGGGACAGGACAGCGATTGCGGGCAACTGGTCCGCGAGGCAAGGGCTTTGCCGCGTTCAGAGGCAAGAACAGCCAGCCCCTGAACTCTTGTGCCGATGAGCTTCGGGTCAGAACGGAATGTCGTCCTCGAAGTCGTTGAAGTTGCCGCCGGCCGGCTGCGCCGCCGGCGCCGCTGCCGGGCGATTGCCCGCAGCGCTGCCGCCGCTCTCGCGCGGCGGAGCATCGCTCATGCCCTCACGGGAACCGAGCATCTTCATTTCGTTGGCGACAATCTCGGTCGTATAGCGTTCCTGGCCTTCCTTGTCGGTCCATTTGCGGGTGCGCAACGCACCTTCGACATAGACCTGGCGGCCCTTCTTCAGATACTGCCCGGCGATTTCGGCCAGCTTGCCGAAGAACACCACGCGATGCCATTCCGTGGCTTCCTTCTTTTCACCGGTCGCCTTGTCCTTCCATGTGTCGGTGGTGGCTATCGTGACATTGGTGATCGAGTCGCCATTGGGCGTATAGCGCACTTCGGGATCGCGGCCCAGATTGCCGACGATGATGACCTTGTTGACTGACGCCATGTGAATTCCTCCTCAGGATTTTGTTTCAAGTATGCCATGCGCAGACGACGCTGTCGCCGCCGCCCGGCGCAGGGGCAACGCAGTCATGGTCGCCGCCGCCAGCAGCCACAAGGCGACCATCGCCGCATCGAACATGAATACGGCGCCAGCATCGAAGTTCTTCATCAGCCAGCCGCCCAGCGCCCCGCCGACGAACAGGCCGAGCGCCTGGGTGGTGTTGTAGACGCCCAGCGCGGCGCCCTTGGCGCGCGGCGGCGCAATGCGGGAGATCAGCGAGGGCAGCATGGCTTCGAGAATATTGAAGGCGACGAAGAAACTCAGCAGGCCGCCCGCGATCACGACAAAGTTCGTGTTGTGCAGCCACATCACCAGCAAGGTGACGAGCAGCAGCCCGATGGCGAAGACGAACACCGGCTGCACCTTGTTGCGCTTCTCGGCGAAGATGATCGCCGGCACCATCAGGACAAAGGATGCCAGCACCACCGGCAGGTAGATTTTCCAGTGCGCGGCCAGCGGCAGGTCCCCATAGCGGAGCAACAGGCCGGGAATGACGACGAACATCGCCATCTGCACCATGTGCAGGGTGAAGATGCCGAAGTTGAGGCGCAGCAGCTGGGCGTCGAGCAGCACGTCGCGAAACGGCGGCTTGGGTCCCGGCGGCAACGGCGGCGCCGGCGGCACGACGTGGGTCACCAGACCGATGGCCGCGACCGCGAGAACCGCCGTCAGCCAGAAAATCCCGCTCATGCCGATCGCCGCATAGAGCGCCGGCGCGGCGACCAGCGACAGGGCGAACACCAGCCCGATGGACGAACCGATCAGCGCCATCACCTTGGTGCGATGCTGCTCGCGCGTCAGGTCGGCAGCCAGTGCGGTGACGGCGGCCGAAATCGCCCCGGCGCCCTGCAGCACACGGCCGAAAATCGTCCACCAGATATCGGGCGCCGTGGCCGCGACCGCCGAGCCGACCGCAAACAGCAGCAGACCGATGATGATCACGCGCTTGCGGCCGAAGGCATCGGACGCCATGCCGAACGGGATCTGGAACATGGCCTGGGTCAGGCCATATGCCCCCAGGGCGATGCCGACCAGGGTCAGATCGTTGCCGCCGGGAATGCTCTGCGCATGGACCGCGAATACCGGCAGGATCAGGAACAGCCCGAGCATGCGCAGGCCGAAGATCGAAGCGAGAGCGGCGCCGGCGCGCTTCTCGTCGCGGCTCATGGCGTCCGGAGTCGGAGATAGCATGGAATTCAACCGCCTTTCCGGCACATCAAATCACCGGAAGCCCGGTGTCGGGCGAGGCGCCGTCGCATCCGACTCAGCGGCCGAAGCCGTCCGGACAGGCGGGGTTCGCGGATCGATCCCGCGCAGTCGCTTC
>DAIOGL010000134.1:0-1492 GCA_036745235.1 Sulfuritalea sp. | reverse complement strand
GCCTCGACCTGCCGAGGAACCGCTTGACGGTCATCACCGGCCTGTCCGGCTCGGGCAAGTCCTCGCTGGCCTTCGACACCCTGTATGCAGAGGGCCAGCGCCGCTATGTCGAATCGCTTTCGGCCTACGCACGGCAATTCCTGCAGTTGATGGAAAAGCCCGACGTGGACCTGATCGAGGGCCTCTCGCCGGCGATCTCGATCGAGCAGAAGGCCACCAGCCACAATCCGCGCTCGACGGTCGGCACCGTCACCGAGATCCACGACTACCTGCGCCTGCTCTATGCCCGCGCCGGTACGCCGCACTGTCCGGACCACGATCTGCCGCTGGAGGCCAACAGCGTCTCGCAGATGGTCGACCACGTGCTGGCCCTGCCCGAGGACACCAAGCTGATGATCCTCGCGCCCGTCGTGGCCAACCGCAAGGGCGAGCAGCTCGACCTTTTCGCCGAGCTGCGCGCGCAGGGGTTCGTGCGCCTTCGCGTGGACGGGAAGGTGCACGACATCGACAGCCTGCCCAAGTTGGCCAAAACCCAGAAGCACACCATCGACATCGTGGTCGATCGTCTCAAGGTGCGGCCCGACGTGCGCCAGCGCCTGGCGGAGAGCTTCGAGACCGCGCTGATGCACGCCGAAGGGCGCGCGCTGGCCGTCGAAATGGACAGCGGCGAGGAGTATCTGTTCTCGTCGAAATTCGCGTGCCCGGTGTGCAGCTACGCGCTGCAGGAACTCGAGCCGAGGCTGTTCTCCTTCAACAACCCGATGGGTGCCTGCCAGAAGTGCGACGGCCTCGGCCAGATCCAGTTCTTCGATCCCGCGCGGGTGGTGGCCTATCCGCACCTGAGCCTGGCCGCGGGCGCGATCAAAGGCTGGGACCGGCGCAACCAGTTCTATTTCCAGATGCTGGAATCCTTGGCAGCCCACTACGGCATCGACACCAATATTCCCTTCGAGAAGCTGCCGATAGAGACAACCAACATCGTGCTCTACGGCTCGGGCAAGGAACAGATCAAGTTCAAGTATCTGAACGAAAAGGGATCACGCTTCGAGCGCACGCATGCCTTCGAGGGCATCATCCCCAGCCTCGAACGCCGCTACCGCGAGACCGACTCGATGATGGTGCGCGAGGAATTGTCCAAGTACCTCAACAACAAGCCCTGCCCCGAATGCGGCGGCATGCGCCTGCGCCGCGAGGCACGCCATGTCTTCGTCGGCGGCAAGACCATTTCCGACATCAGCCGCCTGTCGCTGATCAACTGTCGCGACTTCTTCAACCTGCTGCAACTCACCGGGCAGAAGGCGCAAGTCGGCGAAAAGATCCTCAAGGAAATCACCGCCCGGCTGTCCTTCCTGATCAATGTCGGGCTCGATTACCTCTCGCTCGACCGCTCGGCCGAAACGCTTTCGGGCGGAGAGGCCCAGCGCATTCGGCTCGCATCGCAGATCGGCTCGGGCCTCACCGGCGTCATGTACGTGCTCGACGAACCTTCGAT
>DAIOGL010000133.1:0-7128 GCA_036745235.1 Sulfuritalea sp. | reverse complement strand
TCGCGTCAGGCTCAGCTTTCCGCCCGGAGGGGGCGTCACGGGATGAACACGCCGCCCGGCACCGAACCGATCCGCGTCCTGCTGGTCGACGATCACACCCTGTTTCGCAAGGGCCTGGCGGAACTGCTGGAGCAACGCGGAACCATCACCGTGGCAGGCATCGCCGGCAACAGCGATGATGCATTGCGCCTGCGTGCCGAGGCACGGCCCGATGTCATCATCACCGATCTCAACATGCCGCCCAGCGGCGGCCTCAACCTGCTGCGCCAGTTGCGCACCGACGGCTGGAGCGGTCCGGTGCTGATCCTCACCGTCAGCGATGCCGAGGAAGACCTCGCCGCTGCCCTGCAGGCCGGGGCCAAGGGCTACCTGCTGAAGGACATGGAACCCGAGGACGTGATCGACGCCGTGCAGCGCGCGGTGCGCGGCGAGACGGTGGTAGCCCCGGCGCTGACGCTCAAGCTGGTCAATCTGCTGCAAGGCGGCAATGCCGCGGCGACCAAGGCCGATACGCTGAAACTGCTGACAGCGCGCGAGCACGAGATCCTCCAGCAGCTGTCGCAAGGCCTGTCGAACAAGGCGATTGCCCGTGTGCTCGACATCAGCCACGACACCGTCAAGCTCCACGTCAAGCACATCCTGGCCAAGCTCAACCTGAGTTCACGGGTCGAGGCTGCCGTATTTGCCGTCGAACAAAAGGCGGCCGGGCAGGGCCGGCGCAGCTAGCGGCGTTCAGGCCGCCGCCGGCTGCATCGCCTCGCGCATCACCTTCAGCAAAGCCTCCGGCGGCTGCGCTCCGGAGGCGGCCAGCTTCTTGTTGAAGATGAAGAAGGGCACGCCGCCGATGCCCATGCGGTGCATCTCGCCGGCGGCGGTTCGCACCTCATCTGCATCTTCCGCGCTGTCCAGATAGGCCTGCACGGCGTCGCGCTCCATGCCGGATTCGCCGGCCACGTCCGCCAGCACGGCGCGGTCGCCCAGGTGCCGCCCTTCGAGGAACTGCGCCGCGAAAAGGCCTTCGATCAACTTGTTCACCGCCGTCCCGTCAGCGCCGACTCTCTGGGCGTGGTGGATCAGGCGGTGCGCGTTGAGCGTGTTGGCGCGCAACTCGATTTTCTCGAAGGCGAACTCGATGCCGGCGGTGCGTCCCGCCGCACTGACCCGCTGCCAGATCTCGGCCAGCTTTTCGGGGCCGCCGAATTTCTTCTCCAGAAACGGTCGGTAGGGTTCGCCGCCCTCGGGTGTATCCGGGTTGAGGAAGAAGGGGTGCCAGCGCACGGAGACCGCGCACTGCGGCTGTTCCGCATGCCACAACTGCAGCGCGTGATCGAGATGGTGCTTGCCGATGAAGCACCACGGGCACACTACGTCGGAGACGACATCGATGGTCAATTCATTCATGGCTTGCCAACCTCCAAAACGATCTTGCCGATGTGCCGGCTCGATTCCATCAGCCGGTGCGCTTCCGCCGCCTGCGCCAGCGGAAAGCGGGCGAACAGGTGGGGCAGCAGTTCTCCGCGCGCCAGCGCGGGCCAGATGTTGGCGGCCAGCGCATCGCGGATCGCGGTCTTCTCGGCCGTCGTGCGCGGCCGCATGGTCGAGCCGGTGACCGTCAGCCGCTTCAGCATGATCGGCATCAGGTCGGCCTCGGTCTTGCTGCCTTCGAGGAAGGCGACGATGACCAGGCGCCCGTCGCGTCGCAGCGCGCCCAGGTTGCGCTGGAAGTAGGGCGCGCCGACCATGTCCAGAATCACGTCCACGCCGGCCCCGGCGGTGAGCGTCTTCACTTCCTCGGCGAAATCGGTGGTGCGATAGTTGATGGTATGCGCGGCGCCGGCGTCGCGGCAGAAGGCAGCCTTTTCTTCATTGCCGACGGTGACGAGGCATTCCACGCCAAGGTGTTTGGCCAATTGGATCGCGACCAGGCCGATGCCGCTCGAACCGCCATGCACCAGCAGCCGCTCGCCGCGCTTCAGGCGGCCCAGGTCGACCAGGTTGGCCCACACCGTGAACCAGGTCTCCGGCAAGGCCGCGGCCGTGGCGAAATCCATCCCGGGCGGAATCGGCAATGCATGGCCCGCCGCCGCCACGCAGTACTCGGCATAGCCGCCGCCGGGCGTAAGCGCCGTAACGCCGGCGCCGACTTTCCATTCCGTGACGCCGGCACCCAGCGCGGCGACGCGACCCGCGACTTCGAGGCCGAGCACCGGCGAGGCATCCGGCGGCGGCGGGTAGCGTCCCCAGCGTTGCAGCACGTCGGGCCGGTTGATCCCGGCGCAGACAACTTCGATCAGTATCTGGCCAGGGCCCGGCTGCGGCGCCGGACCTTCGACGAGCTTCATGCAGCCGGCCTCGCCGCCTGCGCCGTGGTCGATGTATTTCATGGTGCCGTGCTCCGTGGGGAAGTCAGGCGCGAGTCTAGCAGGCTGGCGCGCCGGCCGAACACGTGGCGCCCGGCGCGAAGGACCGCGGTGGCCGCAGTTCGTTGGTCCTTGGCGCACGTCCTCAGGGAACTTCGAGGTCCCGGAACCGGAAAGCTGCTACATTGATGTTTGTTTCATAGCCGACAAACAGGAGGCGTGCCATGACATTCGGCGAATCCATTCGCAGCTGTTTCTCGAAATATGCAGAGTTTGGCGGTCGAGCTTCCCGGTCGGAATACTGGTGGTGGTTCCTGTTCAATATTTTGGCGTCGACGGCGACAGGCATCGTCAGCGAAACCCTGTCGGGGCTTTTTTCCGTGGGCGTGCTGCTGCCATCGCTGGCAGTCGGAGCACGACGGCTGCATGACACGGATCGAAGCGCGTGGTTCCTGCTGCTGTGGCTGATCCCGATAATCGGATGGATCGTCCTGATCGTGTGGGCCGTGCAGGAAGGCAAGGAGCCAAACCGTTTCTCATCCGCTGCCTAGCGGGCTCATTGCTTCGTCGTGCCTGCCGGACTTGTCCGCGGGTCCGGCGATAGCGCCCCCCGGTTCGAAACCGCCGCGGCGCCAACGCCGACTTTTCTCCTCCCCGGTCCGGCCTGCCGTCGGGCAGGTGTGTCTTGAAAGGAGCTGCAAGTGATTGAAGGAGGCTGTCTGTGCGGCGGTGTCCGCTACGAGTACGATGGAGAAATCGAGGAGATTTCGCTCTGCCATTGTTCGCAGTGCCGCAAGGCGCAGGGCTCGGCCTTCGCTGCGGTGAGCCCGGTCGATTCCGCGCGGTTCCGGCTGGTCTCGGGCAACGAGCTGCTGAGGGAGTACCGCGCCACGCCAGGCAAGGCACGGGTCTTTTGCAGCAACTGCGGCAGCCCGATCTACAGCGCGCGGGACGATCTGCCGGAGAAGAAGCGCCTGCGCCTCGGGACGGTGGATACGCCGTTCGCCTGCAGCAATGTCTATCACATTCATGTCCGCTCGAAGGCGTCCTGGATGGAGATCGGCGACACGCATCCACGCTTTCCCGAGCAGAAGCGGTGACGGGCATTCCGAGGTGAGGAAGCTCGAGGCGTTGCCGGCGTCGATCGAGGAACTGGAGAAGATCCGCGCGTCGTGCAGGAAGATGGTCAGGCGGCGCGCGGCAACTTCGGGCGGCATGTCCCTGATTCCCATCCCGGGTGTGGATATCGCGGGGGACGTCGGCATGCTGCTGCAGTTGATCCCGGCGATCAACCGGAAATTCGGGCTGACTCCCGAGCAGATCGACGAGCTCGATACGCGGCACAAGGTGGCGATCTACGCGATGCTGAAGAAGGTGGGCTCCGATCTTGCGGGCCGCGCCGTCACCCGGCAGCTCGTCGTGGCTTCCCTGAAAAAGGTCAGCGCGCGGATGGCGACCAGGCAGGTGCTGAAGTACATACCCGTCGCCGGACAGGCAGCAGCAGTTGCGCTCAGTATGGCGGCGATGATGTATCTGGGCAATTCGCATGTCGACGCCTGCTTCGAGATCGCCCGCGGAACGATCGAGGAGTGAGCATGACCCCGCCCGTCGACGCGTCGGCTGCACCACTGCTGCGTGCCGTGCAGGACGACATCACGCGCCTGCAGGTCGATGCCATTGTCAATGCCGCCAATTCCTCGCTGCTCGGCGGCGGTGGCGTCGATGGCGCGATCCATCGTGCCGCCGGTCCCGAGCTGCTCGCGGAGTGCCGCAGGCTGGGCGGCTGCCGGGTAGGGGAGGCGAAGCTCACCGCCGGTTACCGGCTGCCGGCGAAATTCGTGGTGCATACCGTGGGCCCGGTCTGGCACGGCGGCAGGCAGGGCGAGGCGGAACAGCTCGCGGCCTGCTACCGCAACGCGCTGCAGGCGGCTGCCGGTGCCGGCGCGCGCTCGATCGCCTTTCCCGCCATCAGCACCGGCGCCTATGGCTATCCGGTGGAACTCGCTGCCGGCGTCGCAGTGGCGGCAGTGGGCGCTGCGCTGTCCCGCATCGCGACCATTGAAGAGGTGATCTTCTGCTGCTTTTCCGCGGCCGATTTCGCGGTCTATCGCAGACTCGTCGGTCCTTAGGCGTCATCGTCGGGCGCTCCCGCATCGCAGCACGTGCGGAATCCGGGAAGGCATAGAATGGCCGGAAGTTGTCTGCAGGGGGAGGGGACAAAATGAAAAAATCGCGCACGATGATTGCGCTGCTGTTGCCGCTGTCCATTGCGCTCGATGTGGCGGCAGCCGATCTGCCGGCCGGCAATTGCGCCGCACCGATGGCGGCAACCGATCTTTCGCAGTGTGATTTCTCGCGCAAGAACCTGGCTGGAAAGAACTTGCGCGGTGCGCGGCTGGCCGGCGCCAAGATGGAAAGCACCGACTTTCGCAAGAGCGACCTGTCCGGCACGGACTTGCGCCGCAGCAACGCCAAATGGGCCAACTTTACGGGGGCCAAACTCAAGGATGCGGATCTGCGCGATGCCGATCTGTTCCATGCGACCTTCGACGACGGCGATCTGAGCGACGCAAAGCTCTCCGGCGCCAATTTGTTCGGCGCGAACCTGATCAACACGAAGGCGCTGCGGGCCGATTTTTCCGGTGCCTACCTGAAGGACATCCTGATGGAGGGGATCGATCTTTCCGGCGGCTCGATTCGCAACTGCTACGCGTTCCGTGCCGTGTTTACCGGCGCGCGCCTGGTCGGCACCGATCTGTCCAGCGCCGACCTAACCGGCGCCTCGATGGAGCAAGTCGATTTCACCGACGCCAGGCTCAAGGCGACACGGTTGGCGGGCGCCGTCTTGCGTCAGTCGGTGTTTTTCAAGGCCGACATGCAGGGCGCCGACCTGGCCAATGCCGATGTCTGGAACGCCAACTTCGACAAAGCGATGAACCGCGACGACTCGGTGCAGGAGGCGCTGGTCGAGCCCTTCGTCGTCCGGGATCGCCGCTAGGCGCAACGAGGTCGTTGCCGGATGCAAGCAAGGGTATGAGCGGCGAAGTCCTTCCCTTCGAATTGCGTACCGCCGATGGCGTGAGCCTAACGGGTCAGGCCTGGATGCCCCCGGCGCCGGACGCCGTGGTGGCCGTGGTGCATGGCATCGCCGAGCATTCGGGCCGTTACGCCTTCCTGGCCGAACGCGCCAATCAGCGTGGTGTGGGCGTGGTCTCGGTGGACCTGCGCGGCCACGGGCGCTCGCCGGGCGAGCGCTCCTATGTCGAGCGCTTCGACGACTACCTGCTGGATGTCGATGTGCTGCTGGCAAGGACGCAGGAGCTTGCCGCCGGGCGCCGCGTATTCCTGATGGGACACAGCATGGGCGGCGCGATTGCCCTGCGTTGGCTGGCCCAAAGACGGCGGCCCGTGGCGGGACTGATCCTGTCGTCCGCGGCGCTCAAGATCGGCGGCGACGTGCCACGCCTGCTGGTGGCGCTGGCGCCTTTGCTGTCGCGCTGGCTGCCGCACTTGCGCGGCACGCGCATCGATCCGGCGACCATCAGCCGCGACCCGGCGGCGGTGGCGGCTTACGTCGCCGATCCGCTGGTGAGCCTGCAGGCGCCGCCGGCGCGCACCGGCGCCGAACTGTTGCAGGCGATGGCCGCCAACCGGGCGGCTGCCGCGGAGCTCAGCCTGCCGGTGTATCTGTTTCACGGCGATGCCGACCGCCTGACCGATCCTGCCGGCAGCAAGGAAATCTTCGACGTGTGGGGCGGGCCGGATCGCACGCTGCGCCTGTGGCCCGGCAGCCGTCACGAAACGTTCAACGATCTGGATCGCGAGGCCGTCGTGGCGGAACTGCTGGACTGGGTGCTGGCGCGGGCGCGGCTCCTGGCGTGAGGCCTTCTCCCGGTTCCGCCGTTTAGCGGTCGGCCCGGAATGGGCTATGGTTGAATAAGATAGGGGTAGCGGCGGCTTTCGGGCGGAAGCCGCGTTCGTACGGTTGCAGGAGAGTTGGCCATGAAGAGAACGGTCTGGGCGGCAGTGATCATCCTTCTGGGCGGCATTGCTGCCTATTTCTTCACGCAGGAGGAAAAGGCCCCGCCACCGCCACCGCCGCCGCCGCCAAAGATAGCCCGTGATCCGGTACGAGCGGCGCCCGCGGTTGCCGCGCCGACGATACGCCATCGGCTCAGCGGCGTAGGAGGGGCGGGCTTGCCCGAACTGGAGCAGAGCGATGCGCCGCTGCTGCAGGCCTTGGGTGAATTGCTCGGCCGCAAGTGGCTGGTTTATATACTCGGCGACGGCGTGATCCAGCGCATCGTCGCCACGGTGGACAGTCTTCCGCGCGAGCGACTGCCCGCGGGGGTGATGCCGCTGAAGCGGGTGCCAAGGACCTTCGTCACGACGGGCAAGGGCGGCACCCTGGCTATTGGTGCGCACAATTCGGCGCGTTATTCCGCTCATGTACAGCTTGTCGGTGCGGTGGATGCGGCGAAACTGGTCTCGGCATATGTCCGGTTCTATCCGCTGTTTCAGCGAGCGTATGAGGAGCTGGGCAATCCGAACGCTTATTTCAACGATCGCCTGGTCGTCGCGATTGACGACCTCCTCGCCGCGCCCGAACTGTCGGGTCCGATCAAGCTGGTCAAGCCGGGATCGCTCTACGAGTTCGCAGATCCCGCGCTGGAAGGGCGATCCGCCGGCCAGAAACTCATGATTCGCATGGGTCGCGACAACGCGGCTCTGGTCAAGGCCAAGTTGCGGGAAGTCCGCCGGCTGGTGG
>DAIOGL010000132.1:0-7274 GCA_036745235.1 Sulfuritalea sp. | reverse complement strand
TTGCAGTGACCGTGGCGGCGGCGGCACTGGTTTCCTTGCGCTTGGCGCGGCACGTTTCACAGCCGGTGGAACGCATGCACGGCATCATGAGCGCGATCGAATCCGGACGGACCGAGGCCCGCGTCGGCGGAGATTTGGCTGACCCTGACGCAGCCGACGAGCTGGCTGAACTGGCCGCGCACTTCGATCGCCTGCTGGATCGTCTGGCGGCGCAGACCGAGGCACTGCAACGCTGGGGCAGCGAACTCGACACCAAGGTTGCCGAACGCACACAGGAACTCGCCGCCGCCAACCAGACGCTACGCTCCGCGCAGCAGCGCCTGGTCATGTCGGAAAAGCTCGCCGCGATCGGCCAGCTCGCCGCCGGCGTGGCGCATGAAATCAACAACCCCGTGGCGGTGATCCAGGGCAATCTCGATGTGCTGCGCGAAACCCTGGGGGGTGCGGCCGAGCCGGCGATGCCCGAGATCCGCCTGATCCAGGACCAGGTCTTCCGCATCCGACTGATAGTGACCAAGCTGCTGCAGTTCGCGCGGCCGGCCGAATACGTCGGATATCTGGAGCCGGTGCGCCTCGATCAGGTGGTGCAGGACAGCCTCGTCCTGGTCGCGCACCAGATGAAGAAAACCAACGTCGCCGTGGTGCAGGAAATGAACGCCACCCGGCCGGTGACGGTGAATCGCAACGAACTGCAACAGGTGCTGATCAATCTGATCGTGAACGCCCTGCAGGCCATGCCTGAAGGCGGCACACTGCGCCTGGCCAGCGGCGATCGCGAGGAAGGCGGCGTCAAGGGCGGCTTCGTCGCCGTCGGCGACAGCGGTCCCGGCATTGCGCCGGAAGACCGTGAACGACTCTTCGACCCCTTCTTCACTACCAAGACCAGCGACGGCACCGGCCTGGGCCTGTGGGTCAGTCTCGGCCTCGTGCAGCGCTACGGGGGTCGTATCGACGTAGCGTGCCCTTCCGGTGGCGGCTCGGTATTTACCGTGTGGTTGCCGAACGAGGCGGCGATGGCCTGAGTAGCGGTTCAGCTGCCCGCGGGGGCGAAGCGCTTCTCGATTTCAGCTGCCGGAATATAGCCGCCGACGCGTTCGCCGGTGGCGAAGAAGATCGCCGGCGTGCCGTTGACGCGCAACTTGCGGCCGAGCTGGGCGGACTTGTCCAGGCCGCTGGTATCGCACTTGGCAGGGACGGCAGGGGGTGCCTTGCCGTTGTTCATCCAATCAGCCCAGGCTTTGGGCTTGTCCGGTGCGCACCAGATCGCCTTCGACTTCTCGTAGGAGTCGTCGCCCAGCACCGGATAAAGGAAGGTGTAGACGGTTACGTCCTTCAGCGTCAGGATGTCTTTCGCCAATCTCTTGCAATAGCCACAGTTCGGGTCCTCGAACGTCACTAGAATGTTCTTGCCCGTACCGCGTACCTGCTTCAAGGCCAGATCGAGCGGCAGCGAGTTGAACTGGCGCTCTGCCGTGAGATTCCTCCCGGTCCTTGTTTCCAGCAGGTTGCCGAATATCAGATAGGCCCCCTTGTCGTCTGAATAGAAGACCTGACCATCCACGGTAACTTCCCAGACGCCGGCCATCGGCGCCCTGACGATCTTTTCGACCTTGCCGAGCTTGGCCTCTACGGCTTTTCTTACATCTGCCTCGTCTGCGACGGCGACAAGGGACACACAGGCCAGAACGGCGGCAAGCAGGGGTAGTTTCATGAGTTCTCCAGGGAAATTCGGGACGCCGGTGACTTACGACGCAAGTGCGTAGCGGACCAGCAAGCTCTTTACGACCGGCAAGGCATTGGTGAGGTTCAATCCGAAATTGCGCAGACCGGCCAAGGGGCCCTCGGTGGGGCGGAAAAGGTCGTGCAGACTATCAGTCACCGTCTGCAAAGTCACCACTTCTTCCTTGCGCGCTCGCTCGTAGGCGCGCAACAGCCCGAAGTCCCCGCAATCGACATGGCCGGGCTTGTCGCACAGGACGGCCGCCAAAGCCTGGGCGTCCTGAAAGCCGAGGTTGATGCCGTGACCGGAAAGCGGATGGATGGTATGGGCGGCATCGCCGATCAGCGCCAGTCGCGGCGCCACCGTCTGCGGCGCACGCATCAGGCGCAAGGGAAAGCCGGCAGGCGGCGTGATCAGCTCCAGCGCGCCCAGACGGTTCCCGCCGGCCTCGGCGACACGGGCGCATAGCGCGGCATGGTCGAGCGCCAGCAATTCGCGCCCATGATCCGAGCCGGTGGACCAGACGATCGAGATGCGGTTGCCGGGCAAAGGCAGCCAGGCCAGGACTCCGTCCCGACGGAACCACTGAAACGCCGTCCCTCGATGCGGCTGCTCGACAGCGAAGTTAGCGACCACTCCAATTTGGTCGTAAGGATCGAAGCGTACCGCGATGCCTGCCGCGGCGCGGGTCCATGACTCGGCGCCGTCCGCGGCAACGATCAGCCGCGCCGAAAGGCTGCGGCCGTCGTCGAGGGTCAATTGCGCGCGATCGGGCCCGATGGACAATGATTGCGGGCGTGCCGGACAGAGCAGACGCAGATTGCCCTGGCGCTTGACCGTCTCCCACAGTTCGCGCTGCATCAGCGAGGATTCGAGGATCCAGGCCAGTTCCGATACGCCGCTGCCGTAGGCACTGAAATCCAGCCGACCGCCTGCGTCGCCGTGAATCTCCATGGCCCGCACGGCCTCCATGCGCGCCACATCCAGATGCCGCCAGGCGCCCACGGCGTCAAGGAAACGGGCGTTGGCCGGGCTGATCGCGTAAACACGCGAATCCCAGCCTTCCGCGAAGCTCGGGGCGGTCCCTTCGATCAAGGCCACAGACAAGCTCGAACGGCGCAAAGCCGCTGCCAGAGCCAAGCCCGCCAGGCCACCACCCACAATCACGACATCGTAGTCCATGGCCGGATTGTCGCTTACCGGGGCCAGCCTTGACAAGGCAAGCGTGCGACGAGGATAATCCCGCCCCTTTGCACGGTGATGTAGCTCAGCTGGTTAGAGCGACGGATTCATAATCCGTAGGTCGAGGGTTCAAGTCCCCCCATCACCACCAAATCCAAAGCGGCTGCTCGTAAGAGTGGCCGCTTTTTCGTTTGCACTCCGGGGGCCGCGGCTTCCCCGGCGCAGAGCGCCTAGCGCAGGCCGAGTTCCGCTTGAACCGCGGCGAAAAAGCTCTCGAAGAAGCGTTCGTCGGTAACCGTCTGACCGCCGGTCTTGACCTGGCTTTCGGTCGTGGAGGACCGCGATACGGTGAGCGGCGCCACTACCGGCAAGCCGAGGGCGGTGGATTCGCTCGATTTCCTGACGTCGAAGCTCTCTTCCACGGCGGTGACGAAAAGACTCGTGCCCGGATATTGCGGAACGCAATTGACGATCACCTGAAGGACGCTGTGGGACTGCTTTTCGCCGGCGAACTGCTTGCTGCCGTCCATCGACAGGGCATTCGCGTCGAGGCTGCGGACCACATAACCCCGCCCGAGCAGCGCGAGCCGTGCGGCCTCGCATACCTGGATGGCCGGCAGCTTCAAAATACGCTTGTAGCGCGGATCGGGTTCGAAGGATTCACCGCGGTGCATGGGGCCGCCGCCGCAGCCCGCGAGCAGCGAGATGGTGACCGCAGCCACAATCCCGCCGGCGATTCCATGCTCAGTGCTCTGTTTCATGACCCTATTCCCCGTGGTGCGCGGCGCCTCGGCTGGACTACTCGATCAGACGGGCGCCCTGCGGTCCAGCAAATCGCGCAGCTTCCGCCACAGTTGCCAGCCGACGAAGGCGCGGCGCCCCCAGCGCCAGGCGCGCTTTGGCCGGACGACGGCCAGTGCGACACCGGCGCCGACGACAAGCTGCGGGTTGCGGCGCAGCCAGCGCACGCCTTCCAAGGCGCAGTCGGCGCCGCTGAAGGCGGGTGCCAGCCCTGCCGCGCAGAGACCGAACTCGGCGCGCAGAGTTTCGCCTGCGATCTGCAATCGCTGTTTCTTCAGCGCGAGTTCCAGCGTGGCGGGGTTCACTGCGGTTTTGTGGCGCTAGTGGTCGACAGCGCGTCACGATCCTTGCGCAGTTCGGCGAGACTGGCGGAAAACAGCTTCGAGCCTGATCGCCCCAAGCTTATCGCCAGCGTCAGGCTGGCAATGCCGGCCCCGAGAAACAGTGCGGAAAATATTCCCAGCGCCAGCAGCCGGTTGCTCTCCCACAGCAGCACGGTGAGAAAGATTGCAAGAAAGACCAAGCCGGCCGCAATGCACAGAAAGGCGGCGCCGCCGTAGGCGAGCATCGACGTCACGCGCACCCGCTCCTCGGCGAGTTCGACGCCGAGGAGTTCGAGGCGATTGTGGATCAGGGTGACGCCGGTGCCGAGCAGGCCTTTCGCCGAAGCGAACAAACCACGCTGGTCGGGCGTTTTGCCCGCTCCATCACCCATGTCGGGGTTCAGCGACGGCCGATCAGCAGGCCGACGATGAAACCGAAGCCGGCAGCGACTCCCACCGAACGCCAGGGATTGTCATGTACATAGTCGTCCGCGGCGCGGCCAGCCTGCTTGGCCTTATCCACCACGACGGCTTCGGCCTCGGCCAGCTTGATCTTGGCGGCAGCCAAGCGCTCCTGTGTCCTGGCGCGGATATCAGCGATCTTGTCGCCGGCCTGTCCGGCCGTGGCGCGGAGCAGTTCTTCGGTATCGGCAATCACCAGTCTTACGTCGGCGATCAGTTTGTCTTTGGTGACGTCGCTCATGTCGCTCATGGTTTTCTCCTGAATTGAATGACTACGGGGTAAAGGCTACCGACTTTATCGCGGTGCTGCAATGATCTACGTCATACGGAAGCCAGATGGTAATCAACCGTCAGCGGCGCATGATCGGAGAAGCGCTGATCCTTGTAAACAGCGACATGGCGCGCCGTCGCCGCCAGGCCGGGCGTGGCGATCTGGTAATCGATGCGCCAGCCGACGTTCTTGGCCCAGGCCTGGCCCCGGTTCGACCACCAGGTGTAGGCCTCGCCGGTGGCCTCCGGCAGGAGCCGGCGATGGACATCCGTCCAGCCCAGTTCGTCGAAGACGGCGGACAGCCAGGCGCGCTCCTCGGGCAAAAAGCCGGAGTTCTTTTGGTTGGATTTCCAGTTCTTCAGGTCGATTTCCCGATGTGCGATGTTCCAGTCGCCGCAAAGCACGACGTCGCGCCCGTCGCGCCGGGCATCCTGCGCCAGGCGTTCCAGCTGCGGCCGGAACTGTTCGAGAAAGCGGAATTTGGCTTGCTGGCGCTCGTCGGAGCTGGAGCCGGAAGGCAGGTATAGCGAAACCACCGAGAGTTTGCCGAAATCGGCCTGCAGGTAGCGCCCTTCCGCATCGAACTCGGCGTTGCCAAAACCCTCGATGATGCGGTCAGGCGCTCGTCGGGAATAGATGCCGACGCCGCTGTAGCCCTTCTTCTCGGCCGCATGAAAGCATCCGGTGAAGCCCGCCGGTTCGCGCAAGGCCGGGGTCAAATCGGCAAGTTGCGCCTTGAGTTCCTGGACGCAGACGATGTCGGCCTGTTGCGTCGCCAGCCATTCGAAAAACCCCTTGCCGGAGGCTGAACGGATACCATTGAGATTCAAACTGAGTATTCGAAGCTTTTGCGTGAGCATGTAGAATGCCTTGGATGAATGCGAATCTTGCCTTTACTGCGAACCGCGCCGTCACCAGCGAGCTGAGCGGCGAGTTTATCGCCTTCGCTTGCGAGTTGGGTGTGTTGCGCTTCGGTGAATTCAAGACCAAGGCCGGGCGCTTGAGCCCGTATTTCTTCAATGCGGGTCTGTTCAGCGACGGCGCCTCCCTGTCCCGTCTGAGCGATTTCTACGCGCGCCGCATCCTGGCGGCCGGGGTCGGGTTCGACGTGCTGTTCGGGCCGGCCTACAAGGGAATTCCGCTTGCGGCCGGTACGGCCATCGCGTTGGCGGGCCTCGGACACAACACCCCATACGCCTACAACCGCAAGGAAGCCAAGGATCACGGCGAAGGCGGCACGCTGGTCGGCGCACCGCTCAAGGGCCGCGTGCTGATCATCGATGACGTGATTTCTGCGGGCACCTCGGTGCGCGAATCGGTGGATCTGATCCGCAATGCCGGGGCGACGCCTGCGGCGGTGCTGATAGCGCTCGATCGCCAGGAACGAGGGCAGGGCGAATTGTCTGCAGTGCAGGAAGTTGAACGGAACTACGGCATCCCCGTGATCAGCATCGCCAGCCTGACGGATCTGATCGATTATCTTTCCGGCCAGCCGGAACTTGAAAACAAGCTTGCTGCCGTGCGCGATTATCGCGCCCGTTACGGCATCGACTGATGCCATGACCCTCCAGGGAGATTCCCCATGCGCCTGATTTCAGCCCTGCTGTTTGCTTCTTCCGCCATGCTTGCCTTGGGCGCTGCCGCCCAGACGCGCATCTATTGCTGCGACGACGCCAAGGGGCGCAAGGTCTGCGGCGATTTTTTGCCGACCGAATGCCAGGGCAGGGCCTATGAGGAACGCGATAATCGCGGCTTCGTGTCAAAAACCGTCGACGCCCCGCTGACTGCCGAGCAGCAGGCGCGCCGCGACGCCGAGCTGGCAAAGAAGGAAGAGCAGAAGAAGAAGGCCGCAGAGGAACGCCGCCGCACGCTGGCCTTGCTGTCGACCTATTCCAGCGAGAAGGACATCAATTCGGCGCGGGATCGCTCCCTCGCCGAATTGAGCAAGAGCATGAAGCAGTCCCAGCAGCGTCTGGAAGACGCCAACAAGAAGAAGAAAAAGCTCGAGGCCGACAAGGAGTTCTACAAGGGCAAGGCGGTACCTGAGCAGGTCAAGGCAGCGATCCGCGACAACGAAAAGGAAATCCAGGCGCAACAGGCCGCGGTGGATGTCAAGCTGAAGGAGATGGAAGACGTCCGCGCCCGCTTCGCCGAGGAGAAGAAACGCTACCTCGAACTGACCGGCAAGAAGCCGCTGGAGGTCGTGCCGGCACCCGCAGCGGCGCCCGCACCTGAGGCTGCACCGGAACCTGCGGCTGAGTCCGCGCCGGCGGCGCCGGCGGCACAACCCGCCGCGAAGAAGTAGTCAGGCGCCGAGCTTCTTCTTCAGCAGGTCGGTGACCTGCTGCGGATTGGCCTTGCCGCGGGTGGCCTTCATGGCCTGCCCGACGAGCGCGTTGAAGGCTTTTTCCTTGCCCGCCCGGTATTCCTCGACCGATTTCTGATTCGCGGCAAGCACTTCGTCGACCAGCGCCTCGATCGCGCCGGTATCGGTGATCTGCTTCCAGCCCTTCGC
>DAIOGL010000131.1:1557-7376 GCA_036745235.1 Sulfuritalea sp. | reverse complement strand
ACCGAACTCGAGGCGGCGCAGAAGCGCATGCGTGATCTGGATGTGGAATGGGGGCAGTTGCAGCTCGAGCAAAGCACCTGGGCCGGCCACGTTCGGGTCGAAAAGGCTGCGCGCGAGAAACTGGGCATGAAGCCGCCTGCGCCGGGGCAGATCATTTCCGTCGACCCGGTACCAGGGAACTGATCCGGCGATGAAGGCGATCAAGTTCTCCAGAAGCCCGCTGCTGTCGGAGCGCCTGCCGCCCTGGCGGCAGCGTCTGGTTCTGGTTCTGCTGTTGGGTGCCTTCGTCGCGCTGATCGGGCGGTCGCTCTACCTGCAGGGATTCAACAACGAGTTTCTCGGCGACAAGGGCCGTGCCCGTTTCGAACGCGTGATCGACATCTCGGCCACCCGCGGCCGCATCACCGACCGCAACGGTGACGTGCTGGCGGTGTCCACCCCGGTGCGTTCGATCTGGGCGATTCCGGAAGACGCCCAGTTGGCGCCTGCACAGGCGCGCAGTCTGGCCACCCTGTTGGACATCGACGTGCGCGAGGTCACCCGCAAGCTGGCCTCCGAGCGCGAGTTCGTCTACGTCAAGCGCCAGCTGCCGCCGGAACTCGCCGACCGCGTAACGGCGCTGAAGCTTCCCGGCATCCACCAGAAGGACGAATACCGGCGCTACTACCCGGCGGGCGAGGTGGCGGCTCACATGCTGGGCTTTACCGGCATCGAGGACGCCGGGCAGGAAGGCATCGAACTGGCGTTCAACAGCGAGCTTTCCGGCAAACCCGGTTCGCGCCGCGTCATCAAGGACAGGCGCGGCAACGTTGTCGAGGACGTCGAGAGCATCCATCCGCCGCTGGAAGGCCGGGACATCGTGCTTGCCCTGGACTCGAAGCTGCAGTATCTCGCCTACAGCCATCTCAAGCAGGCGCTCGAGGAACATCGGGCCAAGGCGGGTGGCGTGGTCGTGCTCGACGCCCGGAGCGGTGAAATCCTGGCGCTGGCCAATCTGCCGACCTACAACCCGAACAATCGCGTCAAGCTGAGCGGCGCCCAGTTGCGCAATCGTGCGCTCACGGACAGCTTCGAGCCGGGTTCGACCATGAAACCCTTCACCGCGGCGCTGGCGCTGGAAAAGGGCAAGGTGCGCTTCGACACGCCAATCCAGACCGCGCCGGGAAAGATGACCATCGGCACGGCGACGATACATGACGCGCACATGCATGGCGTATTGACCGTGGCGCAGGTGATCCAGAAATCCTCCAACGTCGGCGCCGCGAAGCTGGCCCTGTCGATGAAGCCCGAGGAAATGTGGACCATGTTCGACAGTCTCGGCTTCGGCGCCCCGCTGAAGCTCGGCTTTCCGGGCGAGGTCGGCGGCCGCTTGCGCCCGGCGAAAACCTGGAGGCCGATCGAGCAGGCCACCATGGCCTATGGACATGGCATTTCGGTGACCCTGATCCAGCTGGCGCGCGCCTACCAGGCCTTTGCCCGCGATGGTGATCTGCTGCCTCTTTCGCTGGCGCGCCTGGATACGCCGCCGCAGAACGGCAAGCAGGTGTTTTCGGCGCAGACGGCGCGCGAGGTCCGCGCCATGCTGGAGATGGCGGTGCTGCCGGGCGGAACCGCGCCAAAGGCGCAGATCGCCGGCTATCGCGTGGCGGGCAAGACCGGCACGGCGCACAAGATCGAAGGCGGCTCCTACGCCAACAAGTATGTGGCGTCGTTTGTCGGCTTCGCCCCCGTATCCGATCCGCGCCTGATCATCGCCGTGATGATCGACGAACCGTCCAACGGCAAGTATTACGGCGGCGACGTGGCGGCCCCGGTGTTCGCCCAGGTGATGGCAGGCAGTCTGCGCACGCTCGGGGTGGCGCCCGATGCGCCGCTGAAGCCCCTGCTGATGACCAGCGCCGAGCCGGTCAAGGAAGAGATGTGAGTACGGCCATGTCGATACTCGAACAACTCGAGCGTCAGGGCGTCAAGCCGCAGCGGCTAAGCGCTGATTCGCGGCGCGTAAGGCCGGGCGACGTCTTCGTCGCCTTCCCCGGCGCGCAGGCCGACGGCCGCGACTTCATCGCGCAGGCGGTGGCCAACGGCGCGGCGGCGGTTATAGCCGAGGCGGGACGCGGGGCAACGGCAAGAGTCGGCGCTCATGACGCGCCGATTGTCGAAGTTGCGGGGCTCGCCGCGCTGTCCGGCGAAATCGCACACCTGGTCTATGGCCGTCCCTCGGAGCATCTCTGGCTCGCCGGCGTCACCGGCACCAACGGCAAGACTTCGGTATCGCAATGGATCGCGCAGGCGATGAACGCGCTGCAGCATCGCTGCGCCGTGATTGGAACGCTGGGCAACGGCTTCCTCGACTCGCTCGACGAAAGTCCGAACACCACGCCGGATGCGATCACCCTGCATGCGGCGCTCGCCGGCTTCGTCGCGCGAGGAGCCGACGCCTGCGCCATGGAAGTCTCGTCGATCGGCCTCGATCAGGGGCGCGTCAATGGCGCGGCCTTCGATGTCGCCGTATTCACCAACCTGACCCGCGACCACCTCGAATACCACGGCACGATGGAGAAATATGCAGCGGCCAAGGAGCTGCTGTTCGTGGCGCCCGGCCTTGCGGCGGCCGTGCTCAACCTCGACGACCCGGTCGGGGCCGGCCTGGCCGCAAAGCTCAAGGGCCGCCCCGGGACAAAAATTCGCACCATCGGCTACACGCTGGCCGGGGCGGACAGCAGTGGCGCAGAGGAAATCCTTCATGCAGAAAATCTGCGCATGGGCGCCGCCGGCGTCGAGTTCGACTTGCACGGAGTGCATTTCACAGCGCCCGTCGTGGGGCGCTTCAACGTTTCCAATCTGCTCGCGGTGATCGGTGCGCTGCTGACGCGCAACGAGCGCCTTGAGGGCATCGCATTCGCGTTGCGCGGGCTGCAGCCGCCGCCGGGACGCATGCAGGCGTTGGGCGGCGTGGATCAACCGCTGATCGTGGTGGACTACGCCCATACGCCGGACGCGCTGGAAAAGGCGCTTGGGGTTCTGCGCGAAACGGCGGCGGTGCGCGGCGGCAGGCTGATCTGCGTGTTCGGCTGCGGCGGCGAACGCGATCCCGGCAAGCGGCCGCAGATGGGCGCGATCGCCGAGCGCCTGGCCGATCGCGTCGTCATCACCAGCGACAATCCGCGCAAGGAAGACCCGCAAGCCATCATCGACGACATCCTCGCCGGGCTGCAGCGTGTGCCGGCGGTCGAGATCGATCGCGGCCGCGCCGTTGCAGCCACGGTGGCCGATGCGGATAAGCGCGACGTGATCCTGCTCGCCGGCAAGGGCCACGAGCCATATCAGGAAATTGCCGGCGTGCGGCATCCGTTTTCCGACCTCGATGCCGCAAAGTCGGCGCTGGAGGCACGGTGACCATGGCGGCCCCCGTAATGATGACCCTGCATGAAGCCGCGAACGCCATCGCGGCCCGTGCGCAGGGGGCCGATGCCGGCTTCAGCGGCGTATCCACCGATTCGCGCAGCATCGTCGCCGGCGAACTCTTCGTCGCGTTGATCGGCGACAAGTTCGACGGCCACGCCTACGTCGCCGATGTCCTCGCGCGCGGCGCGGCCGGCGCGGTGGTGAGCGAGGAGTTCGCCGCCGCCCATCCCGATCTGCCGCTGATCTGCGTCGCCGACACGCGCCTCGCGCTCGGTGCGCTGGCGGCGCGGTGGCGCCGGCGCTTTGCGATTCCGCTGCTGGGCGTCACCGGCAGCAACGGCAAGACCACGGTGAAGGAAATGTGCGCGGCGATCCTGCGAGCGCAGTTCGGCAGCGCGGATTCGGTGCTCGCCACCGCCGGCAATCTCAACAATGACATCGGCCTGCCGCTGACCCTGCTCGGATTGCGCGCCTCGCACCGCGCCGCGGTGATCGAAATGGGGATGAACCACGCCGGAGAGATCGACTATCTGACGCGTTTGGCGCAACCTTCGGTGGCGCTGGTGAACAATGCCCACCGGGCGCATCTCGAGGGTCTCGGCACGGTGCAGGATGTCGCGCTGGCCAAGGGCGAGATCTTCGCCGGGCTGGCTGGCGACGGCATCGCCGTGTTCAATGCCGACGATCCGCATGCCGACATCTGGCGCGAATTGTCGCGCGACAGGCGTCAGCTGAGCTTCGGCCTCGACCAGCCCGCCGACGTACATGGACGCTTCACCAGCCACGGCCTTGGCGGCGAGCTGCACCTGACCACTCCCTGGGGCGCCCTCACGGTGACGCTGGCGGTGCCGGGCAGTCACAATGCGCGCAATGCCTGTGCTGCAGCGGCGGCGACGCTGGCGGCGGGCGCGCCGCTCGCTGCGGTTGGGCAGGGGCTGGCGCGCTACGCCGGCGTCAAGGGTCGGCTGCAGCTGCGCGCCGGCCGCGGGGGTTCGCGCGTGGTGGATGACAGCTACAACGCCAATCCCGATTCGATGCGCGCCGCGATCGACGTGCTGGCCTCGGTGCCCGGCCGGCGCATCCTGGTCATGGGCGACATGGGCGAGGCGGGAGTGGCCGCAGGACAGTTCCACGACGAGCTCGGCGGCTATGCCAAGAGCCACGGCATCGACCGCCTGCTCTGCCTCGGCGAACTCTCGGCCGCGGCGGCGCACAACTTCGGCGAGGGCGGGCAGCATTTCCAGCGCGTCGAAGACCTCATCAAAACCCTGCTGACCGAGCTCGAGCCGCAAGCCACGGTGCTGGTCAAGGGATCGCGCTTCATGCGCATGGAGCGCGTCGTCGACGCGATCGTGGACGAAGGAATCTCGAATGCTGCTTGAACTCGCTCAATGGCTGGCCAAGGACCTGCGCGCCTTCAACGTCTTCGGCTACATCACCCTGCGCGCGGTGCTGGCGACCATGACCGCGCTGGCGATCTCCTTCGTCTTCGGTCCTGCCGTGATCCGCTGGCTGACGGCGAAGAAGATAGGCCAGTCGGTGCGCAGCGACGGGCCGCAAACCCACCTGGTCAAGGCCGGCACCCCGACCATGGGCGGCGCGCTGATCCTGATCTCGCTCGGCGTGTCCACGCTGCTGTGGGCCGACCTTTCCAATCGCTTCATCTGGATCGTGCTGATCGTCACTTTCGGCTACGGCGCGATCGGCTGGGTCGACGACTGGCGCAAGGTGGTCTATCGCAATCCCGCCGGACTCTCGGCCCGCTCCAAGTTCTTCTGGCAGTCCGTGGTGGGCCTGGTCGCCGCGATCTACCTCGCATTTTCGATCTCGGCGCCCAACAACGAGAAGGTGGTCCAGCTGTTCTTCCAGTGGGTGTCCTCCGGCTTTACGCTGGAACTGCCGCAGCAGACCGCGCTGATCGTGCCCTTCTTCAAGAGCGTGACCTATCCGCTCGGCATGTTCGGCTTCATCCTGCTGACCTATCTGGTGATAGTCGGCAGCAGCAACGCGGTGAATCTGACCGACGGCCTCGATGGCCTCGCGATCATGCCTACGGTGCTGGTCGGCGCCGCGCTGGGCATCTTCACCTACGTCGCGGGCAACTCGGTGTTCTCGAAATACCTGCTGCTGCCCTACATTCCGGGCGCCGGCGAGCTGACGGTGTTCTGCGGCGCGCTGGCGGGCGCCGGGCTCGGCTTCCTGTGGTTCAACGCCTATCCGGCCGAGGTGTTCATGGGCGACGTCGGCGCCCTCGCGCTGGGCGCCGCGCTGGGCGCGGTGGCCGTGGTCGCGCGCCAGGAAATCGTGCTGTTCATCATGGGCGGCGTCTTCGTCGCCGAGACCCTGTCGGTGATGCTTCAGGTCGGCTACTTCAAGTACACCAAGAAGCGCTACGGCGAAGGCCGGCGGATTCT
>DAIOGL010000131.1:0-1457 GCA_036745235.1 Sulfuritalea sp. | reverse complement strand
ACACGTCCTCGTCCTCGGCCTCGGTGAATCGGGGCTGGCCTCCGCGTGCTGGTGCGCACGGCAGGGCGCACGGGTGCGGGTGGCCGACACGCGGGCGAAGCCGCCGTATCTCGACGAGCTGCGGCGCCGTATCACCGGCGCCGACTCGCGGCTTGAATTCGCTGCCGGCGAATTCGACAAGGCGCTGCTCGACGGCATCGACCTGCTCGTGCTGTCGCCGGGACTGTCGGGCGGCCTGATGGTGGTGATACATGCGCGCGCCGCCGGCATTCCCGTAGTCGGCGAAATCGAATTGTTCGCCCAGGGCCTGCGCGCCCTGAACTCGACTGCCCCGGTATTGGCGATCACCGGCACCAACGGCAAGACCACCACCACCGCGCTGACCGGTCATCTGCTGCGCGCCACGGGGAAAACGGCCGGCGTCGCCGGCAACATCTCCCCCGCGGCGCTCACGGCCTTGATGGATGCGCTGGATGCGGATGCCCTGCCGCAGATCTGGGTGCTGGAGCTGTCGAGCTTCCAGCTGGAAACCACCGAGACGCTGAATGCCGCTGCGGCAACGGTGCTCAACATTTCCGACGATCATCTCGATCGCTACATCGACCTCGACGAATACGCGTCGGCCAAGGCCAGGGTCTTTCAAAGTGCCGAGGGCGCGCCCGGCGTGCAGGTGTTGAATCGTGCCGATCCGCGCGTGTGCAGGATGGCGCTGGCGGACCGTCACATCATCAGCTTCGGTCTCGATGCGCCCGCCGGCGAGGATGATTTCGGCCTGCGCGAGAACCGCGGTGAAGCCTGGCTGGTGCAAGGCCGGCGCCTGTTGCTGCCGGTTTCCGAGTTGCCGCTGGCCGGTCTGCACAACGCAGCCAACGCGATGGCTGCGCTGGCGCTGTGCAGCGCGCTGGGTTTCGACGCCGCAAGCCTGCTGCCGGCCCTGCGCAGTTTCCGCGGCCTGCCGCACAGGGTCGAGCAGGTTGCCGAGATCGACGGCGTGACCTGGTACGACGATTCCAAGGGCACCAACGTCGGCGCCACCGTGGCGGCGCTGGAGGGGCTCGGTGGTCTGGGGCGCAAGATCGTGGTGATACTCGGCGGCGACGGGAAAGGGCAGGACTTCTCTCCGCTTGAGAAAGCGGTGGCGAGGCACGCTCGCAGCGCAGTGCTGGTGGGTCGCGACGGGCCGCTGATCGAAAAGGCGATCAGCGGCGCCGGGGTGGCGATGGAAAACGCAGCCGACATGGGTGATGCCGTGCGCCGGGCCGCACGCCGCGCGCAACCGGGCGACGCCGTACTGCTGTCGCCGGCGTGCGCCAGCTTCGACATGTTCCGCAATTACGAGCATCGGGCGCAGGTCTTCATCGATGCCGTACGCGCCCTGGAGGCGGGCAGATGAGCCGCGCCTACGCCGCACCGGCGTAGGCGCGCGCCCGCCGAGCTCGACGCATTCCTGCTTTGGC
>DAIOGL010000130.1:0-7404 GCA_036745235.1 Sulfuritalea sp. | reverse complement strand
CTGGCCGTGGCGGGCGGCTTCGTGCTGGTCTGCTTCACCTTGTTGTTCATCCGTTTCGTCTGGCTGCAGATCGTCCAGCACGACTACTACCAGACCCGTGCCGAGGACAACCGCATTTCGCTGGTGCCCATCGTGCCCAACCGGGGGCTGATCCTCGACCGCAACGGGGTGGTGCTGGCGCGCAATTACTCGGCCTACACGCTGGAAATCACGCCCTCGAAGGCGCGCGATCTGGAGCAGATCATCGATGGCCTGGCCGGCATCATCGACATCCAGCCCAAGGACCGCAAGCGCTTCAAGAAGCTGCTGGAAGAAAGCCGCAACTTCGAGTCGCTTCCGATCAGAACCCGGCTGACGGACGAGGAGGTGGCGAAGTTCATCGCCCACCGTTACCGCTTCCCCGGCGTAGACATCAAGGCGCGCCTGTTTCGGCAGTATCCGGGCGGCGCCTTCGCTTCGCACATGCTGGGCTACATCGGGCGCGTCAACGACCGCGATCTGGATAAGATCGAGGAAAAGGAGCAGGACGCGAATTATCGCGGCACCGAGCATTTCGGCAAAACGGGACTCGAGCAACACTATGAGTTCGACCTGCATGGCGGCACCGGGTTCGAGCAGGTGGAGGTCGATGCCGGTGGCCGTGCGGTGCGCACGCTGTCCCGCACCGCGCCGGTCGCCGGCAACAACCTGACGCTGACCGTCGACGCCGAATTGCAGCGGATCGCCGAGCAGGCCTTCGGCGACCGCAAGGGCGCGCTGGTCGCCATCGAGCCGGCCACCGGAGGCATCCTGGCGCTGGTGGCGGTGCCCAACTACGATCCCAACCTGTTCGTCGATGGCATCGACACGCAGAACTGGAAGGAGCTCAACGAGTCGCCGGACAAGCCGATGGTGAACCGCGCGCTCAACGGTGCCTATCCGCCGGGTTCCACCTTCAAGCCCTTCATGGCGCTGGGCGCCCTGACGCTGGGCAAACGCCGTCCCGAGCAACAGATTTCCGACCCCGGCTTCTTCAATTTCGGCGGCCACCGCTTCCGCGACGACAAGAAGGGCGGCCACGGCATGGTGGATATGTACAAATCCATCGTACATTCCTGCGACACCTACTACTACATGCTGGCTAACGACATGGGGATAGACAACATCTCCAGCTTCATGGGCCGGCTTGGCCTCGGCAGCCGCACCGGGATCGACATCGACGGCGAATCCGAAGGCGTGCTGCCTTCGCCGGAGTGGAAGAAGAAGCGGTTCAAGAAGCCGGAGCAGCAGAAATGGTATGCCGGTGAAACCATTTCGATCGGCATCGGTCAGGGCTACAACGCCTACACGCCGATTCAGCTGGCGCACGCCACGGCAATTGTGGCCAACAACGGCGTGGTGTTTCGACCGCATCTGGTGAAGTTCATTACCGATACGCGGACCGGCAAGCGGACCGAGATCGAGCCGAAGCCGACGCGCGATCTGGGGCTCAAACAGGAACATGTCGAAGTGATCAGGAATGCGATGGTCGGCGTGAACAAGGAAGGCACCGGCGCCCGCGCCTTTGCCGGCGCCGAGTATGTGTCCGCGGGCAAGACCGGCACCGCCCAGGTGTATTCGCTGAAGGGCGCGGAGTACAAGGAAGGCGGGGTCAAGAAGGAACTGCGCGACCATGCCCTGTTCATCGCCTTCGCACCTGCCGATGCGCCGAAGATTGCCCTGGCCGTGCTGGTGGAGAACGGCGGTTTCGGCGCCCAGGCCGCGGCCCCGATCGCGCGCCAGGTGTTCGATTACTACCTGCTCGGCAAGCGGCCCAAGGCGCCTGCGCCAGTGGATGAAGCAGCCGTCGAGGAGGACGAGGAATGAATCCCGGACTGGGTCTCGGCATGATCCGCAACCTGGTGCAGCGACTGATCGCGCCGCTCGATGTGCCGCTGATGGTGATCGCCGGATTGCTTCTGCTGCTGGCGATCGGCATCATGGGCAGCGCTTCGCCCGAACGGCTCAATGCGCAACTGCTCAACGTCGCCGTCGCCCTGGTGGTGATGCGCATCATGGCGCAGGTTCCGCCGCAGCGGCTGATGCACCTCGCCGTGCCCGTATATCTGGTCGGGTTGCTGCTGCTGATTGCCGTCGCCCTGTTCGGCGATGTCTCCAAGGGGGCGCGACGCTGGCTCAATCTCGGCTTCATGCGCGCGCAGCCCTCGGAACTGATGAAGATCGCAATGCCGCTCCTGCTGGCCTGGTTCTTCCAGAAGCGCGAAGCCATGCCGCGCTTGCGCGACTATGGCATCGCCGCCGTGCTGCTGCTGCTGCCGGTCGCGCTCATCGCGCGCCAGCCTGATCTGGGCACGGCCATCCTGGTTCTGGCGGCCGGCTTCTATGTGATCTTCTTCGCCGGGCTGTCATGGAAGATCCTGGTCGGCATGGTGGTGGCCGCCGCCGCCGCCGCTCCCCTGGCGTGGAATCTGCTGCACGATTACCAAAGGAACCGCATCATCACCCTCTTCGATCCGGAGAAGGATCCGCTGGGCAAGGGCTTCCACATCATCCAGTCGACCATCGCCATCGGCTCCGGCGGAATCCTCGGCAAGGGCTGGCGGGCAGGCACTCAGGCGCAGCTGGAATTCATCCCCGAGCGCCATACCGACTTCATCTTTGCGGTGTTCTCTGAGGAGTTTGGCCTGCTCGGCAATCTGGTGCTGCTCAGCCTGTACGCAATGCTGATCGGTCGCGGGCTGATGATCGCGGCGAATGCGGCCACGCTGTTTTCGCGACTGCTGGCCGGCGCCGTCACCATGATTTTCTTCACCTATGCTTTCGTCAATATGGGCATGGTCTCCGGCATCCTGCCGGTGGTCGGCGTCCCGCTGCCGCTGGTGAGCTACGGCGGAACCGCGCTGGTGACGCTGTTCCTCGGCATCGGGATACTCATGTCGATTCACGGCAATCGCATGCTGGTGCAGAAGTGATGGGTAACGCCCATGGCACCGAGCACCATCCGCGGCAGATAAAACACGCGAAAGGCCAATTATTCGCCCGCCCCCTTTCCCCCCTCACGGGGGGTTACTAATCGGCGCGCTACGCGCGCTTATCGCAAAGGTCTTCGAACAAGGTGCTTCACGTTAGACGCTTTCGGTACAAAGACGCGAAGGAATTCACGACAGCGAGTTGCCTACTGCTGCCGCTGCTGCTCGCTGCCTGCGGCACGCAGGCGCCGCGCCCGGTCATCGATCGCGCCGAGACGCCGGCCGCCGTGCCGCCAGCGCCGACTCCTGGTCCTGCGGCGAAGAAGCCGGTGCCCGCCATCAAGTACAGCGGAGGCTTCTACCAGGACGACGGTCCCGGCGACAAGGTGCCGGAAGACATCGAGGCCATTCCCGACGCGGTGCCGAAGTTCGAACCGCTGCACCGCTTCGCCAACAATCCCTACTCGGTGCTGGGACGCGACTACGTTCCGCTGCGCGAGCTCCAGCCCTACAAGGCGCGCGGCATCGGCAGCTGGTACGGGCGCAAGTTTCACGGGCAGAAGACGTCCAGCGGCGAGCCCTACGACATGTATGGCATGACCGCGGCCCATCCGACCCTGCCGATCCCGTCCTATGTGCGCGTCAGCAATCCGGCGAACGGCAAATCGGTGGTGGTGCGCGTCAATGACCGCGGCCCCTTTCACTCCGGGCGACTGATCGACTTGTCCTGGACCGCGGCCTACAAACTGGGCTATATCGGCACCGGCAGCACCGTGGTCGAGGTCGAAAGCGTGTTGCCGGGCCAGACGCTCGCCGCCGCGCCGGCATCCGTTGCCGACGCAGACCCGATCGCGAAGCTGGCCGCCGCCGAACCCGAGCCGCCCTTGCCGCAGGTGCAGGACGTACGCGGCCATTTCCTGCAGCTCGGCGCCTTCGGCAACCGGGACAACGCCGAAGCGCTGCGCGCGCGGCTGGCGCGCGAACTCGGCAATCTGGCCGAAAAGCTGGTGGTGCAATCCGCCGGCAAGCTGTTCCGCGTTCAGCTCGGTCCCTGGCCGGATGCCGCCGCGGCGCAGCTCGCGGGCGGGCGTCTGCGCGAAAGCTTCGGCATGACTCCGCTCGTCGTGCAGCGCTAGCCGCCGGGCGCCTGCCGGGCCGGCCGTATAATTCACATTCCTTTTCCCTCACGATTTGCCGATGCGATTCCTTGCCTTTTTCCTGGCGCTGCTGCCCTTTGCCGCCAGCCATGCCCAGCCGATTCCCGTGCCGACCCTGAGCGCGCGGGCCTGGATCCTGATGGACTACGCGACCGGGCAGGTGCTGGCCGCACACGAGGCCGACACGCGGCTGGAGCCGGCCTCCCTGACCAAGGTCATGACCACCTACCTGGTGGCCGACGCCCTGGCGCAGAAGACGCTGACGCTGCAGCAGCCGGTCACGGTTTCCGAGCGCGCCTGGCGCACCCAGGGTTCGCGCAGCTTCGTGCCCGTAAACAAGGGCGTGACTGTCGACGAATTGTTCAAAGGCATGGTGATCCAGTCCGGCAACGACGCCTCGGTGGCGCTGGCCGAAGCCATCGGCGGCAGCGAGGATGCCTTCGCCGCGATGATGAACCGTACCGCGCAGCGCATGGGATTGAAGGACACGAATTTCCTGAATGCCAGCGGATACTTCGAGGGACCGGCACCGACCCACTATTCCACGGCGCGCGATCTGGCGCGGCTGGCCGCCGCGCTGATGCGCGACCATCCGGAAACCCACGCCCTGCACGCGACCAAGGAATACACCTACAACGGCATTCGCCAGTACAACCGCAACCGCCTGCTCTGGGCCGATCCGACGGTAGACGGGCTGAAGACGGGACACTCCAATGCGGCCGGCTTCTGCCTGATCGCCACCGCCAAGCGCGGCCCGCGGCGGCTGATTTCCGTAGTGCTCGGCACCGCCTCGGAAGAAGCCCGCGCCCGCGATTCGCTGAATCTGCTCAACTGGGGCTACACCGCATTCGATGCGGTCAAGCTCTACGACAAGGGGCAGGCGATTTCGCAGCTCAAGGTGTTCAAGGGCGCACAGAACCTGGTCGGCGCTGGATTCGCGGAGGATTTCGTGGTCTCGGTGCCGCGCGGCTCGGCCGACAAGCTCACCGTGCAGTTGGTCAGCAGACAGCCCCTGATCGCTCCTGTCGCTTCCGGCGCAGTGGTCGGCACGCTCAAGCTCTCGGTGGCCGGGCAGCCCTGGGGCGAGTATCCCGTCGTCGCGCAGAATGCGGTTCCCGTGGCCGGCTTCCTCGGCCGCCTGTGGGACGACCTGCGGCTGTTCTTCCAATGACGGCGAAGGTCTTTCTCAACGGGCAATGGCTGGCGGCGGAGGATGCCCGCGTCTCGGTCATGGATCGCGGCTTCCTGTTCGGTGACGGCGTGTATGAAGTGATTCCCGTGTATTCGCGGCGGGTGTTCCGCCTCGAGCAGCATCTGGCGCGCCTGCAGCACAGCCTGGACGGGATCCGGCTGGCCAATCCGTACCGGCTCGACGAATGGATCGGATTCGTCACGCAGCTGGCGCGCGAGGCCGAGTGGGAAGACCAGTCGATCTACATCCAGGTCACGCGCGGTCCGATGGCAGTGCGCAACCACGCCTTCCCGCAGCAAGTCACGCCCACGGTGGTGATCCTCGCGGAACCGATGAGCACGCCGCCGGCCAGCCAGCGCGAGCAGGGCATCGCCGCCGTCTCCGCCGCCGACATCCGCTGGCTGCGCTGCGACCTGAAGACCACCTCGCTGCTGGCCAACTGCCTGCTGCGCCAGCTTGCCGTCTCCGCCGGATGCGTCGAGACCGTCTTGTTCCGCGACGGATTTCTCACCGAAGGTTCCGCCTCGTCGATCTTCGTCGTCAAGAACGGCGTGCTGCTGGCGCCGATCAAGAACCACCTGATGCTGCCCGGCATCACCTACGACGTCGTGCTAGAACTCGCCGCGCAGCACGGCCTGCCGCATGAAGTGCGCGACATCACCGAGGCCGAAACGCGTGGCGCCGACGAGTTGTGGATGTGCTCGTCGACCAAGGAAGTGCTGCCCATCGTCACGCTCGACGGAACAAAAGTCGGCGCCGGCGGCACGCCGGGGCCCGTGTTCGCGCGGATGTATGCCTGGTACCAGGAGTTCAAGGCCACGGTAATGCGGGCGCCGGCGTGAAGCCCGAGACCCTCCTCGAATTTCCCTGCGATTTTCCGCTGAAAATCATGGGGGCGACAGCGCCGGATTTCGCCCAGACCATTGTCGCCATCGTGCTCAAGCACGCGCCGGACTTCGATGTCGCCGCGATCGAAATGCGCCCTTCCAAAGCCGGCAACTATTTGTCGCTGACCTGCACGGTCCGCGCCGTTTCGCAGGCGCAACTCGATGCGCTGTACCGCGAGCTGACATCGCACCCGATGGTCAAGGTAGTCCTGTGATCGTCAGGAAGCTGGGCCGCGTCGACTACGCGGCGACCTTCGCCGCGATGCAGGAGTTCACTGCCGCGCGCGGTGAGGACACCCCCGACGAACTCTGGATCTGCGAGCATCCGCCGGTATTCACCCAGGGCCTGTCGGGCAAGCCCGAACACCTGCTCTGCGACATCGGCATTCCCGTGGTGCAGATCGATCGCGGCGGCCAGATCACGTATCACGGCCCCGGCCAGGTCGTGGCCTATCTGCTGCTCGACCTGCGCCGGCGCGAACTCACGGTGCGCGGCCTGGTCAATCGCATCGAGCAGGCGGTGATCGACCTGCTGGCCGGCTACGGCGTCACGGCGGCGCGTCTGGCCGGCGCCCCCGGCGTCTATGTCGGCAAAGCCAAGATCGCGGCGTTGGGTCTGCGCATCAAGCACGGCTGCAGCTATCACGGCGTCGCGCTCAACGTCGACATGAATCTGGCGCCCTACAAGGCCATCAACCCCTGCGGCTACGAGGGCATGGCGGTGACGCAACTGCGCGATCTCGCCGGCGAATGCGATACTGCGCAGGTAGGCGCGGCTCTTGCGGAGCATCTGGCCCGGCAACTGGACGAAAAGAAATGACGACGAAGCAAAAAGGCGAAGCCAAGACGGCGCGCATCCCGATCAAGATCGTGCCGGCGACGACCGTTCTGAAAAAACCGGACTGGATTCGCGTCAAGGCCGGTAGCAGCGCGGGCCGCTTCGGCGAGATCAAGCAGATCCTGCGCGAACACCACCTGCACACCGTCTGCGAGGAAGCCACCTGCCCCAACATCGGCGAGTGCTTCGGCAACGGCACGGCCACCTTCATGATCCTCGGCGACCTGTGCACCCGCCGCTGTCCCTTCTGCGACGTCGGTCACGGCAAGCCCCTGCCGCCGGATGCCGAAGAACCCGAAAAGCTCGCGCGCACCATCGCGGCGATGAAGCTCAAGTACGTGGTGATCACCAGCGTCGACCGCGACGACCTGCGCGACGGCGG
>DAIOGL010000129.1:3453-7418 GCA_036745235.1 Sulfuritalea sp. | reverse complement strand
GCTGAGACCGGCAAGAATCAGGAGTCGGCGCCGGCGACACGCCGATTGAAGCCCGCACGGAAGCCCGAAAGGCAAGCGCGCCCCTTCCGCGTTTGCGGAGGAGCGCGTCGGGGCGCTGCAGGAGTACCGGCAGTGCCTAGACGGCGGCACCTGCGGCGATGGCCGCCGCGGCTTCTGCCGCGCGCCGCGTCTTGCCCGCGCGCGCCGGCATGTGGCACAGGCCGCACACGTAGCCGCGGGTGGGATCGTAGGCGTGGGCGACGAACTCGCCGGCGCACTCGCGGCAGGTGGCCATTTGCAGCATGTTGGCGTCGAAGAAGCGCACCATGGTCCAGGCCCGCGTCAGCGACAGCACCCGGTCCATGCCGCCACGCTCGACCTGCTCGAGGTACATCCGGTAGGACTTGATGATCAGTTCCAGCCCGGTCAGCTCGGTGTGCGATTTGAGGAATCGGTAGTAGGCCATGAACAGCGAGGCGTGGATGTTCGGCTGCCAGGTCATGAACCAGTCGGTCGAGAAGGGCAGCATGCCCTTGGGCGGCGACTCGTGACGCACTTCCTTGTAGAGCTTGAGCAGCCGCTCGCGGGAAAGATTGGTTTCCGCCTCCAGCAGTTGCAGGCGGGCGCCGAGTTCGATCAACTCGATCGCCAGGCCAATGTCTTTCGCTTCTATGATGACCGACTTGTTGCGCATGTGGAGCCTCCGCAGCCTGATGCTTGAGCGTGAATGAAGCCTTCTCAGGCTATCGTGGCGACCGGCCGGCCCGCCGCCAGAATCGTCGCGTGCAGATGCCCGACGCCGCGATCGCGTTCATGGTTGGCGAGAAGATCAAGCAGCAGCGCGTCCTCGAAGCGGAAGCTGCACAGCAGCATGTCCGAACTGGCCATTTTCAGAACCTGGCCCGGCGTGAGGCGCCCAAGCACATCGGCAATCTCGGCACTGATGCCCAGCCGGAAAATGGCCCCTTCGCGATCGGAGCGAACCATGTTCTGCGCCAGCATCAGATAGGAGAGATTGACTTCCTTTATGTCGTTGTAGGTGTCGGTCGATTTCATCTTGCACTCCTTGTGAGCGCCGGTCGGACCCGAATTCGAGCCCAAATCACGGCGAATACATGATCACACAGGGCATGACAAGAAAGAAATCAATGGAAAAACCATTCTATTGTAAGAATTAGATAGAGCAGCTTTGTAAGAGAAAACATTACAAAGACAAGATAACGACCTGTTTAACTGATGTTTTCCTGGCTTACATTCGTCGCCAACTTGTCCCGAAGCGCTTCGGCGCTCATCGGGTGCCCGAAGAAATACCCCTGGCAGCGGTCGCAGCCTTCGGCCTGCAGAAACCTGGCCTGCGCCTCTGTCTCGACACCCTCGGCCACGGTGCCGAGTTTGAGCGACCGCGCCAGCGCGATGATGGCGCGCGTGATCGCCGCGTCCTCGCCGCCGTGCGGAAGGTCGCGGACGAAGGACTTGTCGATTTTCAGCACGTCGATGGGCAGTCGCTTGAGGTAGGACAAGGACGAATAGCCCGTGCCGAAGTCATCGACGGAAATGCGCAAGCCCATGTTCTTCAGCGCCCGCAACATGCCCACCGCCGAACCGGCGTCCTGCATCAGCACCGATTCGGTGATTTCAAGCTGCAGGTTGCCCGGCACGAATCCGGATTCATGCAGAACCCGGTTGACGAGTTCCAGGGTTCGCGGCTGGGCGAACTGAACGGCCGAGACATTGACCGACAGGTAGATGTCGATGCCCGCATCCTGCCAGATGCGCCCCTGCCGGCAGGCCGCCTGCAATACCCATTCGCCGATGCCGACGATGATCCCCGATTCGTCGGCAACGGGAATGAAGCTGTCCGGGCCGATCAGCCCGAGTTCCGGGTGCTGCCAGCGCAGCAGCGCCTCGACCCCGACCAGTTTCCCGCTCGCCGCGTCCACGCAGGGCTGATACTCCAGAAACAGCTGGTTGCGCTCGATGGCGTGGCGCAAGTCTGCCTCCATCGCCAGACGCTCGCCGGAATTGGCGTTCATGACATGCTGATAGTATTGAACAAGGTTGCCGCCCAGGCGTTTGGCGTGCGTCACGGCCGTCTCGGCGTTCATCAGCAGTTCGTTGGCCTCGATGCCGTCATCCGGCAACAGCGCAATGCCAAGGGTCGCGGTAACGAACAACTCGATTCCATCCTTGTCGAAGGGCGCGTCCAGGCAGCCGCGGATCATCTGCGCCACCCCGTCGACCACGCTGCGGTCGACCGGCCCCGGCACAAAGACCGCAAATGAATCGCCGGCCAGCCGCGCCAGTATCGCCGACGCCGGCAGGGCCTTCCCCAGGCGGGCGGAAAACTGCCGCAGGATGTCGTTGCCGGTCTCGAAGCCGAACGAGGAATTGATTCGCAGGAAACGGTCGAGGTCGAGGCCGATAACCGCGCCGCTTGGCGTCTTCCCCCCTTGCTGCGCCAGCGCCACGGCCTCCTGCACCTTGCTGCAGAACAGGGCGTGATTGGGCAGGTTGGAGAGCGGATCGAACAGGGCCAGCTCGCGAATCCGCATGTCGGCGTGGCGCGCGACATGGCGTGCCGACGCGCTTTTCAGTTCGCGCTCGATGACCGGAACGAGCCGGCTGTAGTTGCCCTTCTCGACATAGTCCTGAACGCCGGCGTCCATTGCAGAAAAGGCCTGCTGGTCGCTGATGCGCCCGGAATAGATGATGAAGGGAACGTCCTTGCCCGAGTGCTGGGCGACGCTCAGCGCCGCGCCGGAATCAAAGCCCGGCATGTTGTGGTCGCAAAGAATCAGGTCCCAGTCTTCCCGCGCCAGCGCGGCGGCCATGTCCTGCTTGGTGTCCACCCGCGCCCAGTTCAGCGACAGGCCGCGTGAACGCAATTCCGAATACAGCAGAAAGGCTTCGTCCTCGGAATCCTCCACCACCAGCATGCGAATCGCGGCAGACACCTCGACTTGTCCGGACTAGGCCGACATCGCGGAAACCGGCGATCTTGACTGCACGGTGGCGACGGTGTTGCGGCGGCGCTTGGCGAGATACACACTCTGGTCGGCGAGCCGGATCAGGGCCTCGGGATCGGTAGTCGCGGCATCGCGCACGGCGACGCCGATGCTGACGCTGCCGCGAAGTTTCTCCGCGGCGGAAACGATGGGCAAGGTCTCGATCACCGCACGCATGCGCTCGGCGCAAGCCAGCGCCGCTTCCAGAGTCGTATCCGGACAGATCACCATGAACTCGTCGCCGCCGGTGCGGGCGAGCACGTCCTGGGCGCGCATCTCCTCCTTGAGGGCGCTCGCGACGAGCCGCAACACGGTGTCGCCGGCCTCGTGGCCGTGGATGTCGTTGACCATCTTGAAGTCGTCGATTTCGATCGCCATGCAGGCCAGGGGACGCAGGCTGCGCGTCGCCATCGCCCATTCCTGCTGGATGCGGTCCATGGCCGCGCGGTGATTCGGGCAGCCGGTCAGCATGTCGGTCATGCCCACTGCCTGCAACTTCTGGTTGGTTGCCGACAGTTCGGCCGACACGCGCCGCGTCTCTTCCTGCTCGCGGGCGAGATCCTCGTGCAGCCGGACGACGCGCTGACCGGCGCGAAGGCGCGCCGCCAGCACTCGCGGCTTGATCGGCATGACCAGGAAATCGTCCACGCCGGCTTCGAAGGCCTGGACCAGTTTCTCGTCGTCGTCGGCCCCGCTCAGGAGATTGGTTCCCGTCAGCAGCAGGATGTAAATGCCGCGCCCGACCTTGAACTGGCGCAGGCTGTCGGTCAGCTCGATGCCGTCCATTCCGCCGGACTGCAAGTCGACGAGCATGATCTGCGGCTGCAACTCGAGGGCCATGGCGAGGCCCTGCCTGCCATCGCCCGCCTCTGACACCGAATGCCCGGCCGCAGTCAGCGCTTCGCAAAGCTGCTTGCGTACCCGCTCCTGATCTCCGACCACCAGAATGCGCATGCCCTG
>DAIOGL010000129.1:0-3353 GCA_036745235.1 Sulfuritalea sp. | reverse complement strand
GGTTCGATCTCTTCGACGGGAACGTTCTCGAAATGCGGCATGGGCCCGACGTCGATCTCCAGCGCCGGGCCCCATTCACGCCATTCGTGGGCAATGCGGTCGCAGACCGCGATCAGCGCGGGCGCCTCGAAACCGAGGCGGGAGCCCAAATGAAACAGCCTAGGCATCAACCTGCGCCACTCGGCCTGGGGCGCGACGCAAACATCGGCGATGCGGTCGGCAAGGGCGAGCAGGTGTCGCATGACAAACGGGTCGGAGCCTTTCTCCACGGACTGCTCCTCGCAGCCCTCGAAGAACCTGGCCGACTCGATGCAATCCTCGGGCAGGCCGCAGTCGAGCAGCATCGAGGCCGTCACCGCCTCATGGCTTATGCCGAAGGCCTGCTGTTCGAGATCGCTCAGGCGGTGCGACGGCTCCTGCAGGCGGCGTTCCAGGATCTCCGCATACTGGCCGGGAAACAGCTCGGCCAGCGCCAGTTCGCCGACGCGGGCCAGCAGGCCGACGCTGAACGCTTCCTCCGACTCGCTGCGGTGGATTGCTGCGGTCAGCAGCGGCAAGCCGACGGCACGGGCCAGCGCATGCGACCAGAAGCGCGGGTAGTCGAAGCTGCCGCATTCGCCGCCGCGATGAATCGACAGCAGCGAGAATCCCAGGGCCAGCGCCCTCACGGCCGGCACGCCCAGCACACTGACCGCGTCGCGCAGCGAAACGATCGGCGGCTTATCGGTGCCGTTCGCCCCGTTGGCAACCTTGAGCAGCCTGACCGAAAAGATCGGGTCCGCCTTCAGCGCATGTGCCAGCACGCCCAAAGAAGTGGATTCCCGCTGGGTCAGGCGGATCAGCGCCAGCGCCGGCCCCTTGGCGACCGGAAAATCCTCCATCGCCCTGATTTCCTGGAGGCGATCAAGGGGGGCGGAACCAAACGTCAAGTCGAGTTTCTCGCTGGTCATCCCGCGACTTATATCATCAATATGTGGCCGTGGGCAATGACGGCATCGGGTTTTGGCACGCTAAAATAAAGCATGGATCCGGCGATGAATTTTTGCAGCGTCTGCGGCGCGCCCCTCATGTTGAAGATCCCTGCGGGTGATTCGTTGCCGCGCCATGTCTGCGATGCCTGCGGTGCGATTCACTACCGCAATCCGCGGCTGGTGGTCGGCGCCCTGCCGGAATGGGAAGATCGCATCCTCCTCTGCCGGCGCGCCATCGAGCCGCGTCACGGCAAGTGGACCCTGCCGGCGGGCTTCATGGAGAACGGCGAAAGCGTCGCCGACGCCGCATTGCGCGAGACGCTGGAAGAAGCTTGCGCACGCATCGAACTGGGCGAGATGTACACGATGATCAGCGTGCCGCAGATTCACCAGGTGCATGTGATCTACCGCTCGCGGCTGCTGGATCTCGACTTCGCCCCCGGCGTCGAAACCCTCGAACTGCGGCTGTTTCGCGAGGACGAGATTCCCTGGGACGAGATCGCCTTCCGCACCATTGCCGTCACGCTGCGACACTACTTTGCCGATCGCCGTGCGGGCGAGTACCGCTTTCGCACCGAAAGCCTGACCGTGCCGCCAAGGCCGGCTACTCGTCATCCAGATTGAAGAACACCGGCAGCACCACCGCGAATGCCTTGCCGCGCAGAGTATCGGGCAGGCGTGCGCGCAGGGCACCGGCATCGATCATCGCCAGCGCGGCACGATCCAGCGGTTCATGACCGCTGGAGCGGACGACCGTGGCGGCGCGCGGCCGGCCGTCGCTGCCGACTTCGACGCGGATCTCGGCGCTCCCCTCCCAGCCCGAGGCCATTGCCTGTGCCGGGTAGCGCTTGAAGCGCCGCGCCTGCGTGGCCACCGCGATCCTGTAAACGCGCAGGCTATCCACCGCCTCTCCGATGGCGTTGGTTTCCGTCAGGAGGACGCCGCTGGTCGATCCGGCGGGCCCGGCCGGGGCCGAGCTGGGGGGAGCCCCGGCGGGAGCGGGCGCGGAGCCGGTTGCGGGCTTCGCGACGGATTCGGCCGGCACCGCGGGCGTTGGCGGAACCGAAGGCGGCCGGGCCTGCTCTAATGTACTTGGTGCTGGTTTTGGGACCTTGGGTACGCTGGGCAGGGGAGCAGGCGGCGGAGTCGGTGCAGGAGTCGGCATTGGCGCGACGGCGGACGGCGACGGCTTGGCCGGGGCGGGCTGCGTGGGCTGCGGCGAGCGCAGCGTCGCATGAAGCACGGAAGGCGTATCCTTCGTCAGGACACGCGGGGGACCGGACCAGAAGAGGACCAGGACGTGAACCAGCAGCGAAGCGACAAGTGCGTGACGCAGCCGTCGATACGCCAATTCCCTCGCGTCCAAGCTATGAAAAGTCATTCCGCTCTGCTAAATTCTCGCCAATACAGGATTCTATAGAGATGAGTAGCCATCCGCTGATCCTTACCCTCGACCAGCACGGGGTTCCCCACCGCTGGGTGAGCTGGCAGCATGCCTGCATCTACGTCGCGCGCGACCTCGTCGCCTGGGATGCGGGCGATACTCATTTCGTCTTCTACGGCGGCACCAACCGCGTGACCGGCGAGCGCTCCGAACTCGCCACCAGCAGCATCATCGCGATCCGCGGCAAGGCCCTTTCGGGCAAGTCGCTGCACCCGACCCCGCCGCTGTCCAACCGCGAACTGTTCCACCGCGACCGCCATATCTGCGCCTATTGCGCGCGCGAGTTTCCCTCGCAACGGCTGACCCGCGACCATGTCCTGCCGGTTTCGCAGGGCGGGCGCGATTCCTGGATGAACGTGGTCACCGCCTGCCGCCACTGCAACCAGACCAAGAGCGGGCGCACCCCGGAACAGGCGCGCATGGAACTGGTCTATGCACCCTACGTGCCGAACAAGGCGGAATACCTGATCCTCTGCAACCGGAACATTCTCGCCGACCAGATGGACTTCCTGGCCCGCCACGTTCCGTCACAAAGCCGCGTCCGCGCGGCCTGAGTCTCCCGACATGGCAACAGCTACCGTAGCGGCAAAGCCGCTGACTTCCTATCGCAAGTACTGGGCGCAGCGCTTCGGTCCGGCGCCCTTCCTGCCTATGTCGCGCGCCGAAATGGACGCGCTGGGCTGGGACGAATGCGACATCATCCTCGTCACCGGCGACGCCTACATCGACCATCCCAGCTTCGGCATGGCGCTGGTCGGCCGCCTGCTCGAGGCACAGGGCTTCCGCGTCGGCATGATCAGCCAGCCGGACTGGCACTCGTCCGAGGATTTCAAGCGCCTGGGCAAGCCGAAGCTGTTCTTCGGCATCACCGCCGGCAACATGGATTCGATGGTCAACCGCTACACCTCGGACCGCAAGATCCGCTCCGACGACGCCTA
>DAIOGL010000128.1:0-7442 GCA_036745235.1 Sulfuritalea sp. | reverse complement strand
GGCGGTGCCCTTGACTGCCGCCCAGGCGTCGTACTTGGCGCGCCCCACCATGTCGGTGAAGCCCGGGCGCTTGCCCTCGACGTCGCCTTCGGTGGCCTGCTTGTAAAGGGCATAGAGCTGCAACAGCTCGTCGTTCGAGGGGCGCTCCGGCAGTTGTTTGGACGCGGCAACCGCTGCTTCGAATTTTGTCTTGAGTTCGCTCATGTCGTCTTCCGTCGCAACAAACTGTGGTCGCCAAGATTTGGCTTGGACTATTATATGCCGTCAACTTGGAGGAGGCGCGCAATGCCCCAACGTGAAAGGATGTCCGCGGTCGATACCGCCTGGCTGCGGATGGACCGCCCGACCAATCTGATGATGATCGTCGGCGTCATGGTCTTCAATGAGCGCATCGACTTCGCCCGGCTGCGCAACACCGTCGAAGCGCGCATGGTCGGTCGCTACCGCCGCTTCCGGCAATGCGCGGTGCAGGAGGTCACCGGCGCCTGGTGGGAGGACGATCCCGATTTCGACATCGAGGCGCACGTGAAGCGCCGCGTCCTGCCCGGCAAGGCCGGCAAGAAGGAATTGCAGGCGCTGGCCAGCGAACTGTCGGTGCAGCCGCTCAATCCCGGCAAGCCGCTGTGGCGCTTCGACCTGGTCGAGAACTACAACGGCGGCTCGGCCCTGGTCGCGCGCATCCACCACAGCATCGCCGACGGCATTGCGCTGGTCGGCGTCATCCTTTCGCTCACCGACCAGTCACCGGACGCGCCCGCGCAAAGGCGCTCCATCCCCAAGCTGGAGAAGCGGCATGCCGACGCGATGCCCGCCGGTCTGCTGGAAACCCTGGTGGAGACGCTCACCTCGGCCGTCAGCATGGGCACTGACCTGGGCGGCAAGGCGCTGAACCTGGCCTCCGACGCCGATCGCCTGTCCACCTACGGCAAATACGGCATCGGGCTGCTGACCGAACTCGCCAAGCTGCTCGCGATGCCGGTCGACTCCCCCACCAGCCTCAAGGGCAAGACCAGCACGGTCAAGCGCGTCGCATGGTGCGACCCGATTCCGCTGGGCGAGGTCAAGGCGCTGGGCAAGGCGCTCGGCTGTTCGGTCAACGACATCCTGCTGGCGGCGGTCGCCGGCGCGCTGCGCGCCTACTTCGAGCAAAAGGGCGAATCGGTCGAGGGCGTCGAAGTGCGCGCCGTGATTCCTGTCAACCTGCGCTCGGCGAAGGACGAAGGCACGCTGGGCAACCGCTTCGGGCTCGGCACGCTGTCCTTGCCCGTGTACGAGGCCAACCCTTTCGCCCGCCTGTTCCTGGTACGCGAACGCATGAACGAATTGAAGAACTCGTATCAGCCGCCGCTGACGCTGGGCCTGCTCGCCGCGGTCGGCGTCGCTCCCAAGATGGTGCAGCAGCAGTTCCTCGACATCCTTGCCGCCAAGGCCAGCGCCGTGATGACCAACGTGCCCGGGCCGAAGCAGCCGCTGTATCTGGCCGGCGCGCGCCTCGATCAGGTGATGGTCTGGGTGCCGCAGTCGGGCGACATCGGCATCGGTGTTTCCATCCTCAGCTACAACGACAAGGTTCAGTTCGGCATGGTCACCGACCGCCACTTCGTTGCCGACCCGGAGGCGATCACGCCGCTGTTCGAAGCCGAATTCGAGAAGATGCTGCTCGCCTTGCTGATGATCGATTGGGACACGCCGCTCGACCCGCAGCAAATCGAACAGCAGTTGTTCGGCAGGAAGCCCGCGACGCCATCAAGCGCGCCAGCAGCCGGGCCGCAGGCCGCCACCGCGCGGCCGCGCCGCGGCGCGCCGGCCAAGGCCGCGCCGAAAGCGAAGCCCGTGGTCCACCCGAAGCCGGCGGCGGCGGCCGAACCCCCGCCTGCCGCCGCGCCAGCGCCGCGGATCCCGAAGCGCTTCCGCAGCCTTGCCTAGGCCTTACTCCTCGAGTTCCGACTTGGCCAGTTCGACGTCGAGCCGTTCCATGGCGTCGACCGGCTTTGCCGCTGCGGCCTTTTCGTAGAGCTTGACCGCGTCATCCATGCTCTTCTGGCCATAGAGCATGACCAGCGCATTGGCGTACTCGATGCAGGCGATGGCAGAATCCGGCGCCAGCTTCAGCGCCGACTCGAAGTGCTTCACGGCCACGTCCCTGCTCGCGCCGTAAGTCAGCTTGCCGACCATTGCGCCGACCTTGTCCACCACCTCGGCATGGTAGGCGCCCAGCGCGCTGTGCGCGTCGGCGTGTTTCGGGTCGAGCTTGAGCGCCGTTTCCAGTGCCGCCTTGATCTTGCCGCCCAGCCCCTGCGTCAGCGCCTTGAGCACCGAGATGCCCTGGCTGTAGCGGCCCAGCGCATAGGCCTGGATGTAGTAGGCGTTGGCATTCTTCGGCTGCGCCTCCTGCAGTTCCTCGCACCGTTCCGAGATTTCCTGGAACAGCGTCAGCTTGCGCTTCTCGTCCGTTTCAAGATAGTTGGCGTAGATCATCGCGGCCTTGTTGGCCGCGTTGTAGCCGTCGATGCCGGCCTCCAGCCCCGCCTCGCAGGCCTTGGCGAATTCACCCTGGTGGTAGAGGCGCCAGGCCTCCTGCACGGCGGCATCGGCCGGATAGGGCTCGCGGTCGCCGCGATGCAGACGGTCCCAGCTCTTCTTCAGCGCGGGGCCCGCATAGACGAATGCCTTGTCCGCATACGGGAATTTTTTCCAGGTGGGTTTGGCCATGATGGGTCTCCTCTTTTTTCTTCAGGCGGTTAGGTAACTCTTCGACAATTCCTCGAACAACTTGCGCGAGCGTCCCGCCAGGTAGGGCGCGGCGAGCGCCATGACCTGAAAGGCGCCGCGCGCCAGACTGCTTCCGTCGATCTTCCTGCGCGGGTCGCTGACGAACTCGAACGAAAGCCAGTAGGTCGCAACCACCGTCATGTTGATCGCCAGTGCCTGAATCTCGGCCGGCGTCGCCTTCATGTCGCCGGTCGCCACCAGGCCCTGGCAGATCGTCGTCGCCGTCTGCACCTTGTGCGCGACGATGCGCTTGAAGTGGGTTTCCAGCACGCGGTTGCGCGACAGCAGTTCGTTGATGTCGCGGTAGAGGAAGCGGAATTTCCAGATGCCCTCGAATATCAGGTGCAGGAACAGCCAGATGTCCTCGACGTTCGGCGCGCGCCGCACCGGCGCCGCGAGGGCTTCGCTCATCTCGCGCTCGAAGTCGGCGAACAGGGACTCGATGATTTCGTCCTTGTTGTGGAAGTGGTAGTAGAGATTGCCGGGGCTGATGCCCATCTCGTCCGAAATCAGCTGCGTCGTGACGTTCGGCTCGCCGAACTCGTTGAACAGCGCCAGGGACGTTTCCAGGATGCGCTCGCGGGTGCGGCGCTTCGGCTTTCTTTCCATCAATCATCCATCTCGACCAGTGCATCGAGGATAGCAGAAACGCCGAACCCTCCCGTCATCAGCAAGGCCGGCATCAGACCGGACGATGCTCCCGGCGCCTGAGCGCCCGCGCCAGATCGTCCAGCGTGTCGGACAGGCGCAAGGCCGTCAGCCCCATGTTGCCTGCGCGGCGGCGCTTCAACTGCGCCATGCGGCGCGCCAGCGACCGATGGGGATCGGTCAACGCGGCGTGGTTGATCGACACCCCGTGCCGGGCCAGCTTCGGCGCCAGCTCCTCGTAGCGTCGCAGCAACTCGTCGCGCGTCTTGCGGTAGGCCTGTTCCGTGAGGCGCTTGCGATCCGCATAGCTGAACATGTTGGTGAAGAACATGTCGGCATCGTCGCGCTTCGGCTCGAACAGGATCACGTCCGCATCCTTGTACTGGATGTCGTACTTCTCCAGCCCGGTCTTCATGCGCGAGTGGACGATGGCGCGAAAGGTCTGCGCGAGGACCACCGGCAAGCCGCCATCGACCAGGTGGCGGCGCTTGAGGTGCCTTTCATGCGAGGCCAGGCCGGCATCGAAGGGCACCAGCGGATTGATGCAGAGCACCAGCGGAATGCCCTCCTTCAGCGCGACCGAGGCGTGCAGTGTCTTCTTCAGCGCGCCGTCGGCAAACCAGCGGCCGTCGATCTCGACCGGCGGATACAGTCCGGGCAGCGCGGCGCTGGCCCGGATCGCGGTCGCTATCGGGACATGATCATGCCCTTTGGAGCCGAACGCGATCGAGGCACCCGAATCGAGGTCGGTGGCTATCAGGAACAGGCGGCTCCTGATCTGGCGAAAATCGTTGGTGAGGCCGGGCATGGAAAACAGGCGCGTCAGGAAGACGTCCATTCCCGCGTTGTCGAAAATGCCGGTGGGAATCGCCCGCGACAGGCGCTGGAACGACGCCAGAAAGCCCTGCCGCAGCGGCTTGCGCAGGTAGTCGACGAAGGACTCGACCAGCAGCGCCGGCACCGACGCGGCGCGCCGTCCATATTCGCCGAAGGCCGGCTTGAGCAGCATCTCGGGTTCGAAGGGAAACTCGGCCGAGTCGCTGTCGACGAACATGCGGTGCAGGTAGGCCGGACTCAGACCATTGGCGAGGCCGGCCGCGATGAAACTCCCTGCACTGACGCCGACATAGGCATCGAGCTCGTTGAAATCGACGCCGTCCAGGACCTCCGAGAGCGCCATCAGCGTCCCGATCTCGTAGATCGCGCCAAGCGGGCCGCCGCCCGCCAGCGCGAGGGCCATGCGCGGCCGCTGCGCCGCCGGTCTCATGTCAGTTCACCCCGCAGCCAGCCGTCAGGCGATGGCCGCGGCGCTCCGCCGACAGGCGTCAGGATGCCGCCTTATGCACCGGCTTGGCGGCCGCGACTTTCGCCTTGCCCGCTGCGGCCTTCGGCTTCGCGGCCGGCTTGCCGGCGGCGGCCTTGGGCGCAGCCTTCGCTGCCGCCTTGTTCAGCTTTTCCACCTCGGCCTTCAGTTCGGCAACGCGCTTGGACAGTGCGGCGACGTCGTCGCGGGTGGGCACGCCGAGGCTGTGCAGCGAGCGCGCGACACGATTCTCGAATACCTGCTCGAGCTTGTCCCACGTCCCTGTGGCCTTGGCCGCCATCTCGGTGACCTTGTCCTCGGCCACCTTGCGCGTGCTCTTCTGGATCGTCTCGCCCTGGCGGACCAGCGCATCGAACACCTTGTTGCCTTCCTGCTGCGCCTTGGCGAACGCACCCAGGCCGGCCAGCCAGATCTGCTGCGCCGATTCGCGAATGGTGGCGGAAAGCTGGCTATCCTTGCCGACGGACTGGAGTTTCTTTACCACGAGCTTCTTGACCATGACACCCTCCTGATGGATTGATTCTTGATGCCCCGCCTGCGAGGCCCCGGCAGGCGCCGTGCCTGCCACGGGAGCGAGACTAGCGATTTGTATTAGAGAGGTCACACTAATGTCCCGCACCGCCCCGCCTGCGGCCCTGCTTCTGTATGATTCCATCCGGCATGCCCCCGCCCGGGGCCACGCGTCACATCAGACAACGAGGAGACGGCAATGATTTACTTTGTCACCGGAGCGACCGGATTCATCGGCAAGCGGCTGGTTGCCAGGTTGCTGGAAAAACCCGCGGCCACCGTGTATTTCCTCACCCGTGACAAGAGTCCCGAGCGCCTCGAACAGCTCTACGACTACTGGAAGGTCGACCCGGCCCGCGCTGTTCCCATCGTCGGCGACCTGCTGCAGCCCTGCCTCGGCGTCGGCAAGGCGGACATCAAGAAGCTGAAGGGCAAGGTCGATCATTTCTTCCACCTCGCCGCCGTGTATGACCTCGGCGCCAGCGCCGAGAAGCAGATGGCGGCGAATGTCGACGGCACGCGCAACACCGTGGAACTGGCCCAGCAGGTCGAAGCCGGCTGCTTCCACCACGTCAGCTCGATCGCCGCTGCCGGCCTGTTCGAGGGCATCTTCCGCGAAGACATGTTCGAGGAAGCGGAAAATCTCGAGCACCCCTACTTCGGCTCCAAGCACGAGTCGGAAAAGATCGTCCGCAACGAGTGCAAGCGGCCCTGGCGCGTCTATCGCCCCGGCGTCGTGGTGGGCGATTCGCGCACCGGCGAAATGGACAAGATCGACGGCCCCTACTACTTCTTCAAGCTGATCCAGAAGATGCGCACCATGATGCCGTCCTGGATGCCCGCGATCGGCCTCGAAGGCGGCCGCATCAACATCGTGCCGGTCGATTACGTGGTCGATGCGATGTACGTCATCGCCCACAAGAAGGGCCTCGACCAGCGCGCCTTCCACCTCACCGACCCGCATCCGCGCCGCGTCGGCGACGTGCTCAACATCTTCGCCCGTGCCGGCCATGCGCCGGAAATGGCGATGCGCGTCAACGCCGCCCTGCTCGGCTTCATCCCGCGCGGCGTCAAGAAGAGCCTGATGGCGCTGACGCCGGTGCGGCGCATACAGCGCGCCGTGATGAAGGACCTCGGCCTGCCCGAAGACATCCTGCAGTTCGTCAACTACCCGACCCGCTTCGACAACCGCGAAACCGAGAAGGTGCTGGCCGGCACCGGCATCGCGGTGCCCAAGCTGGAAGACTACGCCTGGAAGCTGTGGGACTACTGGGAGCGCCGGCTGGACCCCGACCTCTTCGTCGATCGCAGCCTGAAGGGCCGCGTCGGCGGCAAGGTGGTGCTGGTCACCGGCGGCTCATCGGGCATCGGCAAGGCGGCGGCCTTCAAGCTGGCCGAGGCGGGCGCGATCACCATCATCATCGCCCGCGACATGGAGAAGATCAACGAAACCCTGGTCGAAGCCAAGGCCCGCGGCCTCAACCTGATCGCCTATTCGACCGACGTCAGCGACGAGGCGCAGTGCGCCGAATTGCTCGCCAGGCTCAAGGCCGAACACGGCGGCGTGGACATCCTGGTGAACAACGCCGGCCGTTCGATCCGGCGCGGCATCGAGACCTCCTACGACCGCTTCCACGACTTCGAGCGCACCATGCAGGTCAACTACTTCGGCGCCCTGCGCCTGACGCTGGGCGTGCTGCCGCACATGACCGAGAAGCACGCCGGCCACGTCATCAACATTTCCTCGATCGGCGTGCTGACCAACGCGCCGCGCTTCTCGGCCTACGTCGCCTCCAAGGCCGCGCTCGATGCCTGGACCCGCTGCGCCGCCTCCGAGTATGTCGATCGCGGCGTCGAGTTCACCACCATCAACATGCCGCTGGTAAAGACGCCGATGATCGCGCCGACCAAGCTCTACGACCACGTGCCGACGCTGACCCCGGACGACGCCGCCGACATGATCGTCGAGGCCATCATCCACCGCCCGGTGCGCATCGCCACCCGGCTCGGCGTCTTCGGCCAGGTGCTGCACGCGATGGCGCCGCGCGTCGCGCAGATCATCATGAACACCACCTACCGCATGTTCCCCGACTCCGGGGCATCGAAGGGCAAGGGCGACACCGCACTGCCGCCGCCCTCCGCCGACCAGGTCGCCTTCACCCAGCTCATGCGCGGCATCCACTTCTGA
>DAIOGL010000127.1:0-7504 GCA_036745235.1 Sulfuritalea sp. | reverse complement strand
TCCTGCGCCTGCAGCCACACGGGAAAATCGAAGGTGGCCGCGTACATCATGGCGCGCAGCAGTACCTGGGTATCGACGATGGCGCGATTGGCCTGGCCAAAAGCGACGCAGCCGGCCTCTGACAGTTCCGCCATTTCGGTGAGGGCCTTGCCTTCCAGTTGCGTCGTCAGGGCGCCGACCGGATGCACATGTGCGAACTCGGGCAAGCGCGCCCGGTGGGTCAGCATTTCGACCAGGCCCGGTTCGTCCAGCACCGGATCGGTGTCGGGCGGGCAGGCCAGCGAGGTGACACCGCCGGCCGCCGCCGCCGCCATTTCGGATTCGAGCGTAGCGCGGTATTCGAAGCCCGGTTCGCGCAGCCGCGCCGCAAGATCGACCAGCCCGGGGCAGACGATACAGCCCGCCGCATCGAGCACGCTGTTCGCTTCGAAGCCGGCCGGCGTGTTGCCGACGCCGACTATTCGCCCCGCGGCGATGAACAGATCGAGCAGCTTGTCGGTCTTGCTCGCCGGGTCGATCAGGCGACCGTTCTTGATGTGTATTTTCATGGAGTCAAAACTCGTGAAGAAATCGTAGCGAGCGGGCCGCAGCGGGGTGCGGCCGGAGCGCAGCTACCGGAATGTACGTCTCTGTACATGAGGATAGCGAGCACCGCCCAAGCCCCGATCCGGTCCGCGCAGTAGATTTATTCACGAGTTTCCCGCCAGCATGGCCATTACGGCCATGCGCACCGCGATGCCGAAAGTGACTTGCGGCAGGATCACGGCCTGGCCGCCATCGGCCACCGCCGAATCGATTTCGACGCCGCGATTCATCGGCCCCGGATGCATGACGATGGCGTCGGGCTTGGCCAGCGAGAGCTTTTCCGGCGTGAGGCCGTAGGACTTGAAGTATTCCTGCGTCGAGGGTAGCAGCGCGCCCTGCATGCGCTCGTTCTGCAGGCGCAGCATCATGACCACGTCGACGCCGCGCAGGCCTTCGCGCATGTCGTTGAACACCCGCACGCCGAGGCGTTCGATGCCGGTCGGCAGCAGAGTCTTGGGCGCGATGACGCGCACTTCGGGCACGCCGAGCGTGGTCAGCGCATGAATCTGGCTGCGCGCCACGCGCGAATGCAGCACGTCGCCGACGATGGCGATGGTGAGCTGGGTGAAATCCGTCTTGTAGTGACGGATGGTGTACATGTCGAGCAGGCCCTGCGTCGGATGCGCGTGACGGCCGTCGCCGGCATTGACCACGTGAATGTGGTCGCGCCCGGTCGCCGCCAGGTGCTGCGCGAGCAGGTGGGGCGCGCCGGACGAGGCATGGCGCACGACGAACATGTCGGCCTGCATCGCGGCGAGGTTGTCCGCCGTGTCGAGCAGGGTCTCCCCCTTGTTCGCCGACGAGGTGCTGATGTTGAGATTGATGACGTCGGCGGAAAGCCGCTTCGCGGCGATCTCGAAGGTGGTGCGGGTGCGCGTCGAATTCTCGAAGAACAGGTTGAACACGCTCTTGCCGCGCAGCAGCGGCACCTTCTTCACTTCGCGTTCGGCGACTTCGGAAAAAGGCGCGGCGGTATCGAGGATGCGCGTCAGCATTTCGCGCGGCAGGCCCTCGATGGTCAGGAGATGCTGCAGTTCGCCGTGACCGTTGAGCTGTGGATTGGGCTGCTTGCCGAAAGCGCTCATTTCTCTATCAACCGGAAGGAAAGCCCGCCGTCGTCGGCCCGCTCCAGCGCCAGGATCTGCGCGGCAGGCAAGCTCAGCGAATGCGGACAGAAAGTCGGAGCGATGGGCAGCTCGCGCCCGCCGCGATCGGTCAGCACGGCCAGGTCGATCCGTGCCGGCCGGCCGTAATCGAACAGCTCGTTCATCGCCGCGCGGATGGTGCGCCCGGTATGGAGTACGTCATCGACGATGACGATGTGCGCGCCTTCGACATCGAAGGGAATCTGCGAAGTCTTGGCATTGGCATGCAGGCCGCGCTGGTTGAAATCGTCGCGATAGAAGGACACGTCGATCGAACCCGGGGGAATTTTCAGGCCCAGCGCCGCATGAAGGCGCGCGGCAACCCACACGCCGCCGGTGTGGATGCCGACCAGGGCCGTCGCGGCGGGATCGACATGGGGCCGCATGGCGTCGGCAAGGGCCGCGCAGAGGGCTTCGGCGTCAGGCAGGTGAGTGGCTACGGGCATGGAGTTCGAACCAGCTTTGGAGAATGATGAGTGCGGCCTCGGCGTCGACCTGGGTCTTGCGCTGCTGCCAGGACAAGCCGCGCTGGCGCAGGTTGGCGTCGGCTTCGGTCGAACTGAAGCGCTCGTCGACCTCTTCGACGGGCAGGCGGAAGCGGCCGCGCAACTGGTTGGCGAAGCGCTCGCAACGGGCGGTCATTTCATGCGGCGTGCCGTCTTCGTTCGAGGGCCGGCCGACCAGCAGCAACGCCGGCTGCCACTCGGCGACCAGCGCAGCGATGGCGGCGAAGCGGGCGTCGCTGGCCTCGCCGGAGATTGTGGTCAGGGCCCGCGCCGGGCCGGGCCGGCCGGCCCCCAGCAGCGTGCCGACGGCGACGCCGATGCGCTTGATGCCGAAATCGAAGGCGAGCACCGAGCCGCTCGATTGAAGAGCCCCACCCCCCGCCCCCCGCCCCGGCGGGGGTGACGTATGTTCGCCGCCTGCGGGCGGCTCCGGTTCGACCGCTGCGCTCGGCGAAGGCGCGCCCGTCACCAAGCGCTCAGGCATGGCCCGCAATTTCAGAGAGATTGGCGAAATCCACGCCGAGCAGTTGCATCGCCGCCGGCAGGCGCTCTTCAGGCGGCATCGCAAAGATGATGCCGACGTCGGCCTCCACCGTCAGCCAGGCGTTTTGCGCAAGCTCCCACTCCAGTTGCCCTGCCGTCCATCCGGCATAGCCGAGGCTGACCAGCACTTCGGCCGGCTCGCCGGTGCTGCCCATGGCCTGGAGGATGTCGCGCGAACTGGTCAGCGCGATGCTGTCGCTGACATTGAGCGACGATTGCCATTGGCGGGAAGGGCGATGCAGCACGAATCCGCGATCAGTCTGCACCGGCCCGCCGAAATACACCGGCAGGCCGGCGAAGCGTGCCTCGATCTGTTCGTCTTCGAGCGGAATGCTGACACGGTCGAACAGTCCGGCAAGGCTCATGTCCATCGGGCGATTGACGATGATGCCGATCGCGCCGTCTGCGTTGTGCTCGCAAATGTAGGTCAGCGTGCGGGAAAAATTCGGGTCGGCCATGGCGGGCATGGCGATCAGAAAGTGGTTAGCGAGACTGACGGTTTCCATGGATGTTCCGACATTGTAATCTCTCAGTCCGTTCCCGAGTATCCCCGTTCAATCATCCGATGTCCGCCGCCCTTGTCTGGTTTCGCCGCGATCTGCGCGTGCACGACCACGCCGCCCTGCATCACGCGCTGAGAACGCATCAGCGGGTTTACTGCGCCTTTGTCTTCGACATCAGGATTCTCGATCCGCTGCCGCGCCGCGACCGCCGCGTCGAGTTCATCTTGCGCGCCGTCGAGGAAGTCGCCGCCGCCCTGCGGGAAATGGGCGGCGCCCTGATCGTGCGCCACGGCGATCCGGTCATCGAAATTCCCCGCCTCGCCGCGGAACTTGGGGCGGCTGCGGTTTACGCCAACCGCGACTACGAGCCGGCGGCCATTGCCCGCGACGCGGAAGTCAAACGCCGTCTCGCCGGCGCCGACTTTGTCGACTTCAAGGACCATGTGATCTTCGACCGTGCGGAGGTGATGACCCAGGGCGGCACACCCTTCTCGGTTTTCACGCCCTACAAGAACGCCTGGCTGAGGCGGCTCACCCCGGCCGACCTGCAGTCCTGGCCGGTGCAGGACCATGCGGCCCACCTGGCGCCGCCGCGCCAGGCCGAGGCCTTGCCCACCCTGCAGGATCTCGGGTTCGAAGCCACGGATCTGAGCACACTGCCGCTGCCCACCGGCATGAGTGGCGCGCAGGCCCTCTTCCGCGACTTCGCCGACCGCATCGACGACTATGCAGCCACGCGAGACTACCCTGCCGTCAAGGGCTGCTCCTACCTGTCCGCCCACCTGCGCTTCGGCACGATTTCGATCCGCCAGCTCGCCGCCTATGCGCATGCCCAGTCCGGCCGCGGCGCGCAGACCTGGCTTGGAGAGCTTGTCTGGCGCGACTTCTATCACGCCATCCTCTGGCACCACCCACGTGTCGCAACGCAATGCTTCAAGCCGGCCTGCGATGCCCTGCGCTGGGACGCGGCCCCCGAGCTGTTCGCGGCATGGTGCGCGGGCCGCACCGGCTATCCGCTGGTGGATGCCGCCATGCGCCAGTTGACGTTCAGCGGCTGGATGCACAACCGCCTGCGCATGGTGACCGCTTCGTTCCTGACCAAGGACCTGGGGCTCGACTGGCGCCAGGGCGAGGCGTGGTTCGCCGAAAGGCTGCTCGATTTCGACCTCGCCGCCAACAACGGCGGCTGGCAATGGGCGGCCTCCACCGGCTGCGATGCGCAGCCGTGGTTCCGCATCTTCAACCCGGTCACGCAGTCGGAAAAATTCGACGCCGAGGGCCGCTTCATCCGCCGCTACGTGCCGGAACTGATCCGCGTGCCGCAGAAGTTCATCCACGCGCCGTGGAAAATGACGGCCGCAGAGCAAGGGGCTTGCGGCGTTCGCATCGGGCACGATTATCCGGCGCCGGTGGTGGACCACGCCGCGGCGCGGGCGCGCACCTTGACGCGGTTCGGCGCGATTCGCGAATAGAAACGGGAATGGTCAGAAGCAAAAAACCGGGGCTCGAAGCCCCGGCTCTGCTGCGGATTCTGGTGCGCTCGGCGGGGATCGAACCCACAACCCCTGGCTTCGGAGGCCAGTACTCTATCCATTGAGCTACGAGCGCGGTGGATCGGCGCGAATGGCCGAAGCGCATTTTACCGCCGCCCAGCCTGGGATTGGCTATACTTCGCCAAAATTCAGTCAACCAACAGGATCATTCATGTCCGCAACTACAGATTCCGAATTCAATATCCAGAAGATCGTCTCCTGGGGTTTGGTGATCGTCCTCGGCGGCGTTGCCACGGTATTGGCGCTGGTGTCGATCGCAAGTATGGCAAAGGGCAGCAAACCGATCGACGAGGAAGCCGCCAACAGCCGCATCGCGCCGGTTGCCCGCGTCGAGATGGCCGCGCCATCCGCCGCAGCCGCGGCCGGTGATCGCAGCGGCGAACAGATTTACCAGGCCGCCTGCACCGCCTGTCATCAGGCCGGCGTCGCCAATGCACCCAAGCTGGGCGACAAGGCCGCCTGGGCGCCGCGCATCGCCCTCGGTCTCGATGGCCTGTTGAAGTCGGCGATTGCCGGCAAGAATGCCATGCCGCCCAGAGGCGCTTCGGATGCCAACGATACCGAACTGGCCCGCGCCATCGTCTACATGGCGAACAAGGGAGGCGCCAGCTTCAAGGAACCTGCCGCAAAAAAATAATTCGGCAGCATCAGGCCGGCAAGCAGAAGGGACCGCGAGCGGTCCCTTTTCTTTAGCGCTTGCCGGCCAGCATGGCCCGCAACTGCGATGCCTTGGCCCGGGCGACTCCGGCATCGGGCACCGTATTTCCTTGCTCTGAAGCCTTTTGCGCCGCCTCGCCCATCTCGGCGATGAAACGCGAGGGCTCGCGCGGCATCCATTCCCGGCCCTGCTTGCGCCGCTCGCACCAGGTCACCGTCAGGCTGGCCTGCGCGCGCGTGATGCCGACATACATCAGGCGCCGTTCCTCTTCCAGTTTTCCCGGTTCGAGCGAGTCGCGATGCGGCAGCAGGCCTTCCTCGACGCCGACCAGGAAGACGTGGCGAAACTCGAGGCCCTTCGCCGCGTGCAGGGTGGCGAGCTGCACCGCGTCCTGCTCGCCCTCGTTCTTCTCCAGCATGGACAACAGCGCCACGGATTGGGCGAGTTCGAGCAGGGTCTTGCCTTCCTCCTCGCCCTTCCTGCCCAGCCATTCGACGAAATCGCAGACGTTGGCCCACTTGGTCTCCGCCTCGCGCACCTCGAGCCCTTCGAACAGCCAGCTCTCGTAGCCGATGGCGCGGATCAGGTCGTTCAGCACCTGCCCGGCCGGCTCCTTGGCGGCGCGCGCCTCGATGCGATTGACGAAGTCGCCGAATTCGCGCAGCGCCGTGCGCTGCTTGACGTTGAGCTCGGCATCCAGCCCCGGCGCGAAGATGCTGGCGAACAGGCTCTGATGACGCCGCCCGGCGGCGCGGCCGAGCGCCTCGAGCGTCGTGCCGCCGATGCCGCGCTTGGGCGTGGTCACGGCGCGGATGAAGGCCGGATCGTCGTCCTGGTTGGCCAGCAGACGCAGGTAGCAGGTGATGTCCTTGATCTCGGCGCGATCGAAGAAGGACTGGCCGCCGGAGATCACGTAGGGGATGCGCTGGGCGCGCAACTGCTGCTCGATGGCGCGCGCCTGATGGTTGCCGCGATAGAGGATGGCGTAATCCGAGAACTTGCTGCGCCGCTCGAAGCGATGCGCGGACAGGCGCGAGCCGACCCACTCCGCTTCGTGATCGCCGTCGCGACAGGTTTGCACCTGGATCGCGTCGCCCTGCCCGTGTTCCGACCACAGCTTCTTTTCGAACAGCTTCGGGTTGTTCGCGATCAGCGTATTGGCCGCATTCAGGATGCGCGCGGTGGAGCGGTAGTTCTGCTCCAGCTTGACCACCTTCAGGCTCGGGTAGTCGTCCTTCAGCAGGCGCAGGTTTTCGCTGTCGGCGCCGCGCCAGGCGTAGATCGACTGGTCGTCGTCGCCGACCGCGGTAAAGGAATCGCGCCCCTGCGTCAGCAGTTGCATGAGGCGGTACTGGCTGCGATTGGTGTCCTGGTATTCGTCCACCAGCAGGTGCCAGATCCGGCTGCGCCAGCGCTGGGCCACCGCCTCATGCCCGGTGAACAGCGCCACCGGCAGGCGGATCAGGTCGTCGAAATCCACCGCCTGGTAGGCGCGCAGGGTGCGTTCGTAATCGGCATAGAGCTTCGCCGCGGCGGCTTCGATCTCGTCGGCCGCGCTCTGCAGTGCCGCGTCGGGATCGATCAGCATGTTCTTCCACAGCGAGATGCGCGACTGCAGGGCGCGCAGCCTGCCCTTGTCGATATTGCCCGCCAGTTCCTGGAACAGCGCCGTGGTATCGGCTGCGTCGAGGATCGAAAAGCCGGGCTTGAGGCCAACCGCAGCCGCCTCCTGACGCAGGATGCGCACGCCCAGGGCGTGGAAGGTGCTGACGATCAGGCCCTCGGCGCGGCCCCCGATCAGCTTGCCGACGCGCTCCTTCATTTCCTTCGCCGCCTTGTTGGTGAAGGTGATGGCGGCGATGTGGGAAGGCGCGATGCCGTAATCATCGACCAGCCAGGCGATCTTGTGCGTGATGACGCGCGTCTTGCCCGAGCCGGCGCCGGCCAGCACCAGCAGCGGGCTCTCGAGGTGGCGCACGGCCTCCTGCTGGGCCGCGTTGAGTTTGATCAT
>DAIOGL010000126.1:0-7524 GCA_036745235.1 Sulfuritalea sp. | reverse complement strand
CGTCACGCAAGGCGAGCAGGCGGTCGATCAGCGGACCGTTGTCCCATTCCTGCGGACCGAACTCGGAAGCGCGCGTCGCGTAAGCGCGGTACATGCGTTCGCGCAACCCGCGGCTGTCGCAGAACTGCAGGACCGGAATGTAGGACGGCGCATGCAGCGTGAACTTCCACCCCGCGCGTTTGGCAAATTCGCCCTCCTTTTCGGCCGCCGCCCGCGCCGCGGCTTTCGCATCTTCAGGAAGGCCGGCGAGTTCCGCTTCGTCCGTTATCCACTCGGCATGGGCATTGGTCGCGTCCAGGACGTTCTCGGAGAACTTCGCGCCGAGCGCCGACAGCTCTTCCTGAATCTCCTTGAAGCGGGGCTTCCTGTCTTCCGCGAGTTCTGCGCCCGACAGCCGGAAATCGCGCAGTTCGTTCTCGATGATGCGGTGCCGGGCCGGCGACAGCGCGGGGAATTCCGCACCCGCGGCTAGCGCCTTGAACTTGGCGAACAGCGCAAGATTCTGCCCCAGGTCGGCATAGAAGCTGGAAACCTCCGGCAGCATGGCGTTGTATGCCTCGCGCCAGGGCGGCACGTCATTGACCGAATGCAGATGGCCGACGATGCCCCACGCGCGCGAAAGGCGCTCGCCGGCGTCGAGCATCGGCTGCACGAAGGCATCCCACGTCGCGACGGTTTCGGGTGCGATCAGGCGATCGATCAATGCGCGGTTTTCGTCGAGCAGCTGGCGGATGGCGGGGGTGACGTGTTCGGGCTGAACGGCGTCGAAGCGGGGCAGCCCGCTGAAATCGAGTAATGGATTCATTTTTTCTAGATTGGGGCGAAGGAAGAGGCTTCAATGCCTCGCCGTGTATTAGTTACGGCCGCTTCACTTGACGCCGATGGAGCCGGCGCCAGCCTCCACTGCAACTCCGTTCTCGACGAGGTCTTTGTAGGCGTGGAAACTGGCGTGTCCGAGCCACGGCAGGACAACTATCATCCCCACCAGCGCTGTGGCGAATCCGAGGGCGCAGAGCAACATGATGATGAGCGCCCACAAAGCCAGCGGCAGCGGATTCTCTGCGACGGCATTGACGCTGGTCACCAGGGCGCAAAGCAGGTCGCATTGGCGGTCGACCAGCATCGGCATCGAAACCACGCTGAGGGCGAACACCAGCGCCGCCAAGACAGCGCCCGCGCTCAGATAGACGAAGAACATCAGGTAATGCTGCGGATTGAGCACCACCTCGACCATCATGTCCATCGGCACCATTGCGCTGCCCTTGTAGAACAAGGCCACAATCACCACGGAGACCAGTTGCCACGCGGTACCGGCCAGGATCGACATCAGTCCGAAGCTGATCAGCGCGGAGGGATTGCGCTTCCAGGCCAGCATGGAATCCTCTAGCGTCGCCGGCTCGTTGGCCAGATAGCGGCGCGACAGTTCATAGAGTCCGGCCGCCAGCATCGGCGCCACCAGCAGAAAACCCGTGATGGCGGCGGCGAACAGATAGGGCAGGTTTGCCGTGAGGCCCAGTATGACGGCACCGCCCACGGCGATGGCGACGCCATAAAACAGGCTGACCGCCGCTTGCCGCCGAAGGTCTCTCCAGCCTTGCCCGAGCCACTTGAGCGGCGCGGAAAAGCCGACCCGGCGCACTTTGGGAAGAGGTGCGCGCCCGGCTGACGACTCTGGCGGGATGGCGACTGGATCGTTCATCGGGCCGAGATCGTCGTCGGCATCAGATGGAGTGCGGGCCGGCCAGGCGGGTCAGCGCCTCGAGATAGTTGGCAGCTGTCTTGTCGATGATGTCCTGCGGCAGCTTCGGCCCGGGCGCCTGCTTGTTCCAGTCCAGGGTTTCCAGGTAATCGCGGACGAACTGCTTGTCGAAGCTGGGCGGGCTGATGCCCACCTTGTACTTGTCGGCCGGCCAGAAGCGCGAGGAGTCGGGCGTCAGGACCTCGTCGATCAGGTAGAGACGGCCGTCGGCATCCTGGCCGAACTCGAACTTGGTATCGGCGATGATGATGCCGACGACGCGGGCAAAGGCGGCTGCTTCGCGATACAGGCGCAGGGTGGTTTCCTTGACCGTCTTCGCCAGTTCGGCGCCAAGCAGTTTCTCGACCGTCGCGTAGTCGATGTTCTCGTCATGATCGCCCGCCTCCGCCTTGGTCGCCGGGGTGAAAATCGGCGTGGGCAACTGCTGGGCCATCTGCAGGCCGGGCGGCAGCGCGATGCCGCAGACCGCGCCGGTCGCCTGGTAGTCCTTCCAGCCCGAGCCGATCAGGTAGCCGCGTGCCACGGCCTCTATCGGCAGCGGCTTCAGGCGCTTGACCACCAGCGCACGGCCGCGCACCTGGATCTTCTCCTCTTCGCCAGCCACCACCGTCTCGGGGTCGATGCCGGTCAGTTGGTTGGGTACCACGTGCGCCAGTTTGCCGAACCAGAAGTTGGCCATGGCCGTCAGCACGGCGCCCTTGCCCGGAATCGGGTCGGGCAGGATCACGTCGAAGGCCGACAGGCGATCCGTGGTGACGATCAGGAGTTTGTCCTCGCCCAGGGCGTAGATGTCGCGTACCTTGCCGCGACCGAGCAGCGGCAGGCTCTTGATGGTGGATTCGAACAGGGGAGGGGAAGAAATGGGCATTGAGATGCTCTGAACGGAAGGTTTATTCTCGGACGTAGGGCTTGCCGGACTTTTCGTCGGCGTCCTCGCGATAGGGAAAGCGTACGTGGCCGTAGCGGATCACCAGCACGGCAACGGTCAGCAGGAAGATTGCAGCGGCGACGGCCAGCATGCGCCACTCGCTCATGTCCTTGAGGTCGAGGATCAGGTAGCGCGCCAGCGCCACCATGCCGATGTAGAGCGGGAAGCGCACCGGCAGCTGGCCCGACTTGAAATACTGGCCGATCATCGCCAGCACCTCGAGGAACAGGAACATCAGCAGCAGATCCGCCAGCGCCACGCGGTGCGAGTCAACCATCAGCATCGCCTCCTGGTACATGGCGATGGTGGTGGCGAAAGCGATCACCAGCAGGCCGGCATACTCGACGATGTCGAGGCCGCTGCTGAAGAACTTCCGCAGTCGATCGAAGGTGTGGGACTTGATGTCCATGCTGGAAAAGGCAAGGCCGCCCAAAGGGGGCGGCCCGGCTAATTTACCGCAAATCGTGACTTACTTCACGATCGCGTTGAGTTCGCCCTTCTTGTAGCGCTCGGCCATCCTGTCCATCGAAACCGGCTTGATCTTGCTGGCCTGTCCGGCACAGCCGAAGGCCGTGTAGCGGGCGACGCAGATTTCCTTCATGGCCTTGCGCGCCGCGGCCAGATACTTGCGCGGATCGAAGTCCTTGGGGTTCTCGGCCAGGTACTTGCGAATCGCGCCGGTGGAGGCCATGCGCAGGTCGGTGTCGATGTTGATCTTGCGCACGCCGTGCTTGATGCCTTCGACGATTTCCTCGACCGGCACGCCGTAGGTCTCGCCCATGGCGCCGCCGTACTGGTTGATGATCTTGAGCCACTCCTGCGGCACCGACGAGGAACCGTGCATCACCAGGTGGGTGTTCGGAATGCGGGCGTGGATCTCCTTGATGCGGTCGATGCGCAGCACCGCGCCGGTGGGCGGCCGGGTGAATTTGTAGGCGCCGTGCGAGGTGCCGATGGCGATCGCCAGCGCATCGACACCGGTGGCCTTGACGAACTCGGCGGCTTCATTCGGATCGGTCAGCAGCTGGTCGTGCGACAGCGCGCCTTCCGCGCCGTGGCCGTCTTCCTTCTCGCCCATGCCGGTCTCCAGGGAACCCAGGCAACCCAGTTCGCCTTCCACCGAAACCCCGATGGCGTGGGCGATGTCGACCACGTGCTTGCTGACCCGGGCGTTGTACTCGAAACTGGCCGGCGTCTTGGCATCTTCCATCAGCGATCCGTCCATCATCACGCTGGAAAAGCCAGAGCGCATCGACTGGATGCAGATCGACGGGCTGGCGCCGTGATCCTGGTGCATCACGATCGGGATGTCCGGATGGGTTTCGATCGCCGCCTCGATCAGGTGGCGCAGGTAGGGCTCGCCGGCGTATTTGCGGGCGCCGGCCGATCCCTGCATGATCACCGGGCTGTTGGTTTCCGCAGCGGCCTCCATGATGGCCTGGATCTGTTCCAGGTTATTGACGTTGAAGGCGGGCAGACCGTAGCCGTTTTCGGCGGCGTGGTCGAGCAGTTGACGCATGGATACGAGGGGCATGGCAATCTCCTAGGGTTATCGTTGTGCGAATTTGGGCGGACGATGTTCGCCGACCTTGACCAGTTTCATGGTGTTGGTACCGCCGGCCTGGCCGATCGGCTCGCCGATGGTCAGCACGATCAGGTCGCCGGGCACCACCGCGCCGGCGGCAATCAGGATCTCCTCCGCCTGCCACAGCAGTTCGTCGCGATCTGTAGCGATGTACTCGGTCAGCAGCGGATAGACGTCGCGGTAGATGCTGACCCGGTAGCGGGTGCGGATGCGCGGCGTCAGCGCGTAAATGGGCACGCCGGAATTGAGCCGGCTCATCCACAGCGTGGTTGCGCCCGATTCGGTCAGCGTGGCGATGGCCTTTACCTTGAGGTGGAAGGCAGTGAATATCGCCGCCATCGAGATCGACTGGTCGATGCGCGTGAACACCTGATCGAGAAAGTGCGTATCGAGGGTGACGGTCTGCGATTTCTCCGCCTCGAAACAGACCCGTGCCATCGCCTCCACGGCCTGGACCGGATAGGTACCGGAGGCGGTCTCGGCCGACAGCATCACCGCATCCGTACCATCGAGCACGGCATTGGCCACGTCGGACACCTCGGCGCGCGTGGGCACCGGACTGCTGATCATCGATTCCATCATCTGCGTGGCGGTGATGGAAAAGCGGTTGTACTCGCGCGCCATGCGGATCATGCGCTTCTGCAGGGCCGGCACGGCCGCGTCGCCCACCTCGACCGCCAAGTCGCCGCGCGCCACCATGATGCCGTCGGTCGCGTGCAGGATGTCTTCGAGGTTCTGCACGGCCTCGACACGCTCGATCTTGGCGATCACCAGCGCGTCCGATCCGGCGTCGCGCAGCAACTGGCGCGCCTGGCGCATGTCGCCGCCCGACTTGGGGAAGGAGACGGCGACGTAATCGACATTGAGCGAGGCCGCGGTCTTGATGTCGGCCATGTCCTTGGGCGTCAGCGCCGGCGCGGAAAGTCCGCCACCCTGCTTGTTGATGCCCTTGTTGTTGGACAGTTCGCCATCGTGCCGGTTGCGGCAGTGGATCTCGCTGCCCTCGATGCGCTCGATGTCGAACACCGTGCGCCCGTCGTCGAGCAGCAGCACGTCGCCGGCGACGACATCCTCGATCAATTCGGGATAGTCGAGGCCCACACGTCCCGCGTCGCCGAGCGCGCAGTTGGCGTCGAGGATGAAGCTCTGCCCCGCCTTGAGCGCGACCGGACCCGCGGCGAATTTGCCGATCCGAATCTTCGGCCCTTGCAGGTCGGCCATCACGCCCACGGTGCGGCCGGCCTTGTGCGCGGCATCGCGCAGGATCCCGATGCGCGCCATGTGGTCTTCGGCTGTGCCATGCGAAAAATTCAGGCGTACCACGTCGATGCCTGCCGCGACCAGTTCGGCGAGCCGCTCGGGAGTGCTGGAAGCGGGTCCGAGGGTGGCGACGATCTTGGTCGAACGCTGAATGGACATGGCGTGCGGAGCCCGCGTCAGGTCGTCGCGCGCTGCTCGAGAATTTCTACGGCGGGCAGTTTCTTGCCTTCGAGGAACTCGAGGAAGGCGCCTCCGGCGGTCGAAATGTAGCTGACCTTGGCGCCGAACTTGTTGATCGCCGCGATCGTGTCGCCGCCGCCGGCCAGCGAGAAGGCCTTCGATTCGCTGATCGCCGTGGCCAGCGCCTTGGTGCCGCCGGCAAAAGCGTCGAACTCGAACACGCCCACGGGGCCGTTCCAGACGATGGTGCCGGCATTCCTGGCGATCTCGGCCAGCGCCCTGGCCGAGTCCGGGCCGATGTCGAGAATCATGTCGTCAGCGGCCACATCGTCGATCCGTTTCACCGTTGCCACGGCGGTCGCGGAGAACTCCTTGGCGCAGACCACGTCGGTGGGCAGCGGCACCTTGACCTTGGCCATCACGCGTTTCGCCTGATCGACCAGATCGGGCTCCGCCAGCGACTTGCCGATCTTCTTGCCGGCGGCGAGCAGGAAGGTATTGGCAATGCCGCCGCCGACGATCAGCTGATCGACCTTGTCGGCCAGCGCTTCGAGCACGGTGAGCTTGGTGGACACCTTGGAGCCGGCGACGATCGCGGCCAGCGGCCGTGCCGGTTTGGCCAGCGCCAGCGTCAGGGCTTCCAGTTCGTTGGCGACGCAGGGGCCGGCGCAGGCCACCGGGGCGTACTTGCCCATGCCATAGGTGGTCGCCTCGGCGCGATGCGCGGTGCCGAAGGCGTCATGTACCCAGATGTCGCACAGCCTGGCGAGCTTTTGCGAGAGCGCGTCGTCGCTCTTCTTCTCGCCCTTGTTCATGCGGCAGTTTTCCAGCATCACGACTTCGCCGGTCTTGACGTCGACGCCGTCGACCCAGTTCTGCAGCAGGCGCACCGGCTTGCCCAACAACTCGGCCATGCGCGCCGCGATCGGGGCCAGCGAGTCTGCCGCCTTGAATTCGCCCTCGGTCGGTCGGCCCAGGTGCGAGGTGACCATCACGGCCGCGCCGCCGTCGAGCGCATAGCGGATGCCCGGCAGTGCCGCACGAATGCGCGTGTCGTCGGTGATGGCGCCGCTGTCGTCCTGCGGCACGTTGAGATCGGCGCGAATGAAAACGCGCTTGCCGCTCACATCGAGATCAGTCAGTTTCTTGAATTTCATTGTCTATCCGCAGCGGAAGAAGCACCGGGCATGGCCGGTGAAATGCGGCGGACAATCGGCGCCGTGTCACCAGCGCCGACTTTCCGCCGTGCCGTCACTTACTTGCTGATGACGCGAACCATTTCCAGCACCTTGCTGGAATAGCCCCACTCGTTGTCGTACCACGACACGATCTTGACGAAGGTGCTGTCGAGCGCGATGCCTGCGTCGGCGTCGAACACCGAGGTGCAGCTTTCGCCGCGGAAGTCGGAGGCGACGACCTTGTCCGTGGTGTAGCCGAGCACACCCTTCATGGCGCCCTGGGAGGCGGCCTTCATCGCGGCGCAGATCTCGTCGTAGGTCGCCGGCTTGTTGAGTTCCACGGTCAGATCGACCACCGATACGTCGGAGGTCGGCACGCGGAAGGACATGCCGGTGAGCTTCTTGTTGAGTTCCGGGATCACCACGCCGACGGCCTTGGCGGCGCCGGTCGAGGACGGAATGATGTTCTCGAGGATGCCGCGGCCGCCGCGCCAGTCCTTGTTGGACGGGCCATCGACGGTCTTCTGCGTCGCGGTGGCGGCATGCACGGTGGTCATCAGGCCGCGCTTGATGCCCCAGTTGTCGTTGAGCACCTTGGCCACGGGGGCCAGGCAGTTGGTGGTGCAGCTGGCGT
>DAIOGL010000125.1:0-7544 GCA_036745235.1 Sulfuritalea sp. | reverse complement strand
CAGAGCACGTTAAACATTCAAAGTTCTTTATGCAGTTGCGCCTAAGACTAAAAGAGACCAGCCATATACCTAGTTTCCGTTTTTTCCTGGATGCATTTGTCTGACGTGGCCTGCCCATATTGCGAAGATTAGATAGGGAGTCGGGTCGAATATTTGTTGTGCTCGCCGCCGGCAGCTCGAATTGTGAGCGATGCCGTACGAACATCGTGAGGGCATCGAAGCAGTCAAGTTAAAACAGGCAGCCAGGATCGAAGCCGCACGCGGCGGGCTCAATGGATGATATTGGAATTAATCGCTAATGTTCTGAATCGCCGTCCCGCCAGCGCCGACTCTTGGCGGCGGGCATCCTGCGAAAACTACTCCGAAGCCGGTTCTTTGTCGCTGCCGCCGGTAGTACGCGGCGGTTCCATTGCGGTGTCGAGGTCCCAGTCGCCGTAGTCGAGCCAGTCCTCCCCGAGCAGTTCCATCGGGTGCTGGGTGCGGTCCGAGCCGTTGCCGCATTCGAGTGAACCGACCGGACAATACTTGTCGCAGCCCCAGCAGATTCGCTCGGGGTGCTTCGGGTGCAAGGGAAATTTCTTCGCCATTAAGGTATCGGAACAGGAATTCGGGTTTGCGTCAAATCACGCGTCAAATCGCGTCAGGGCATCCAGCACTTCGATTGTTCGGTGACGGCGACGGCGGCATCGGCCACGTCCTCGACGCTGAAGCTGATCGGGATGGCGCCGGATTTCGCCGCGCCGGGGTCGGCCCTGACGCTGGCGGTGCGGCTGCCGATCTCGCCGCCCGGCACGGTGACCGGCGTGTCGTCGTGGAGGCGGATGCCCTCGACGCCGGCGATGCGGATGCGGAAGGTCCGGGTCTGGTCGCCGGTGTTCATGATCTGCAGGCGGTAGATGTTCTCGACGGAGCCGTCGTCGGCTTCGCGCGACAGCGCGCCGCGGTCCTTGAGCACATTCACTTTCAGCGGGATGCGCGTCGACAGCGACCAGGCGGTAGCGGCGGCGAGCGAGAGCAGGATGGCGGCGTAGATGATCACCCGCGGCCGGAAGGCCCGCCGCACGATATCCAGCGGCGTGAGGCGCTCGCTGACGGCGTTCTCGGTGGAGTAGCGGATCAGGCCGCGCGGATAGTCCATCTTGTCCATCACCTGGTCGCAGGCGTCGATGCAGGCGGCGCAGCCGATGCACTCGTTCTGCAGGCCGTTGCGGATGTCGATGCCGGTCGGGCAGACCTGGACGCAGATGCCGCAGTCGACGCAGTCGCCGAGGTTCTGCTGGCGCGGATCGACGCCTTTCGCGCGCGGGCCGCGCGCGTCGCCGCGCTTGGCGTCGTAGGCGATGATTAGCGTGTCGGGATCGAGCATGACGAACTGGAATCGCGCGTAGGGGCAGATCTGCCGGCACATCTGTTCGCGCAGGAAGCCGGCGTTGCCGTAGGTGGCGAAGCCGTAGAACAGCACCCAGAAGGCCGACCAGCCGCCCGGCGACAGTGTCAGGAGATCGTGGGCCAGCTCGCGGATCGGCGTGAAATAGCCGACGAAGGTGAAGCCGGTCCAGACGGAGAAGGCGAGCCAGGTGGCGTGCTTGGCGGTCTTGACGGACAGCTTGTGCAGCGACCACGGCGCGGCGTCGAGCATGATGCGCTGCCGCCGCTCGCCCTCGATGTGTTTCTCGAACCACAGGAAGATTTCCGTGTAGACGGTTTGCGGGCAGGCATAGCCGCACCACAGGCGCCCCGCGACCGCGGTGAACAGGAACAGGGCCAGCGCCCCGATGATCATCAGCAGCGCGAGATAGATCGTGTCCTGCGGCCAGAGCACCAGGTCGAAGATGTAGAACTTGCGCGTGTCGATGTCGAACAGGATGGCCTGCCGGCCGTGCCACGGTATCCAGCACAGGCCGTAGAAGATGCCCTGCGTCAGCCAGACGAAGATCCAGCGCCAGCGCGCGTAGATGCCGCTGATCGAGCGCGGGTACACCTTGGCCTCCGGATCGCCGTAGGGCTTGATCTCGATAACTTTCCTGGCGACGGCTTGCTGGGTCATGTCGTTGTTCAAACGGTGGCCGCGCCGAGCCTGGCCTGGGCGGCCTCGAAGACTTCGCGCTCCTCGAAGCGGACATGCGCGCCCAGCAGTTCGGCGAAGCTCAGCAGCGTCTCCGCATCGGGCGCGGCCAGCCGCCTGGCGAGGCGGCGCAGCTCGGCGTGGTCGGCCAGGGTGCGTCCGGCCAGATCGTGCTCGCCGGCCTCGGCGAGCAGCACCAGGATGCCCTGCTCCTCGACGCGAAAATGCGGATCGAGCTCGGCGGCGAAGAGGGCGACGACGCGCTGCGCGAGCGCCGCCACCTCGTTCGCATTTCCCGATCCGGCGGCGCGCCGCGCGTCGCGCGCCAGCTTCAGCGCGGCGTAGTGCTCGCGCGAGAGTTGCAGCAGGTCGGGATGGCGCTTCATCGGCGGGGCGGGCTACCAGTATTTCTCGAAGGCCATCTGCCCCGGCACGCCGCGGCGGTTGGTGGCGAAGCCGCGCGCGGCCAGCGCCTGGCGCAGCTCGCGGGTCATCTCGGGATTGCCGCAGACCAGCACGCGGGAATCGGCGGCGCCGATCGGGCTGGCCGCGGCGGCTTCGAGGCGGCCGTCGGCGAGCAGCAGCGGGATGCGTTCGCTCAGCGGGGTCGCGCCCGGCTCGCGGGTGACCACCGGCAGGTAGCTGAGCCTGGCTTTGGCGTCGGCGAACAGTTCACGTTTCGGGATGTCGGCGATTTCGTCGCGCCAGGCCAGCTCGGACGAATGGCGCACGCTGTGCACCACGATCAGGCGCTCGTAGCTCTGCCAGACGGCGGGATCGTGCAGGATCGACAGGAAGGGCCCGAGCCCGGTGCCGCTGGCCAGCATCCAGAGATCCTTGCCGGGGGCCAGCTGGTCGACGGTGAGGAAGCCGTAGCTGGCCTTGTCGACGCGCAGCCTGTCGCCGGCGCGCAGGTGCCTCAGTTGCTCCGAGAACGCGCCGCCGGGCACCAGCACGGCGATGAATTCGAGGAAGTCGTCATAGGCCGCCGAGGCCATCGAGAAGGGGCGCCATACGATGTCGCCGGCGGCGCCGAGTCCGAGGCGCGTGTAGTGCCCCGGCGTGAAGCGGAAGCCCTGATAGCGCGTGGTGCGCACGGTCACCAGCGTCGGCGTCCAGTAGCGTATCGACAGCACGCGCTCGGTGGTCCACTTGTCCTGCGGGCCGGCGTTGTTGCGCTTGCCGAGAATTTCGAGGCCGGGTTCTTCGATGGCGCCCATCATGCAGCTCCCTGGGTTGCGGGTTCGCGGCTGCCGCGCACGACGCTCGCCAGCAGCGTGGCGATGAACAGCAGCAGGGCGACGGCATTGAGCAGGCCGCCCTCGCTGCGCAGCGAAAACTTGTCGCCGAGGCCGCCGAGGATGCGCAGCGCCAGCGAGGCGTGCAGCACCAGCAGCGGCAGATAGAACGCCGGGTGATACGGGATCTTCACCCGCACCACGGCCGGGAAGATGATCGGCGCGTGGCCGAAGATCATCGAGAAGACGAAGCCGAGCCCGACCGCATGCAGCGTCGCATCGCGCCACGGGTGGCCGGGCAGGAAGCCGCCGGCCATGCCGAGCACGCCGGCCAGCACCAGCCAGCCGTAGCCGGAGAGCAGGCACAGGGCGATGAAGCGGACCAGGCCCTGTTGCCGCGCATTGCGCCGCGCGATGTCGTAGCGCAGCAGCCAGAGGGCGAGCGCCAGCAGGCCGGCGGCGAACAGCCTGAGGCCGGCGTCTTCCTGCCGGAAGCTGAGGGCGGCGCCGGCGAGGATGACGCCGGTGATGGCGAAGAACAGCCGTTGCGCGGCGGCCGGCGTGGGCAGGAAGCGCGTCAGTTCGAGCCGTTCGCCGGCGATGGTGAGCACCAGGAAGGCCAGCCACCACGGCACGGCGGCCGTCAGCGCGCCGCCGGCCAGCCAGGCCAGGTTGCCGGCCAGCCAGCACACGGCGCCGGCGCCGAGGATCAGGGTGAAGGGCGCCACCAGCCGGCGCAGGACCTGGACGCTGGCGGCCACCAGCGTGCCGGCCGCAATGACCACCAGCAGTTGCGCCAGAATCAGCGGCGCCCCGGCGAGCAGGGCGATGCCGCCGATGCCGGCCGCCGCCGGCGCCGCGTAGGCCCAGCCGCGGCCGAGGGCGACGGCCCGTTCGAGGCTGATGACCGTGCCGAGGAAGGCGGAAATCATCAGCGCCCCGTGCCAGCCGGCGGCGTTGGCCGCCGTCGCCGGCACGCCCCAGTCGAGCCGCGCCAGGCCGGCCAGCACGCCGCCCACGAGGGACAGCATGCCCAGCACCAGCAGCGGGACGCGGGCGGCGGGGCGCAGGTCAGCCATGGTCGGGAGCCAGCCTTAGCGTGAAATGGCTCGTTCGGAGCGCCGGCTGATAGCCGAGCGAAGCGAGCCGAAGAGAAGCCTCCCCGGGAGGGGAGGACGGGAGGGGCGGGCCATCAATTCGCCTTTCGCGTATTTCATCGTCTGCGGGTGGTCTCAAGTGAGCATGAGCGTTAGTGGTTGCAGCCGCAACCGCCGACGGGCGCGGCTGCCTTATCGGCTGCCGGCTTGCCGATCTGCACCTGCCAGACTTCGGGGCCGGACTCCAGGTAATCCCAGGTGAACTCGCCTTTCGATTCGGCCTGGAACTGGTAGAAGAGCGGCTTGGGATCGTGGTCATTGACCAGCAGCAGGGACTCGCCGGCAACCAGGCGGTCGAAGGTGCTGAAAATCAGCGGGTGGCGTTCGCGGGGAATGATGTGGCGGACATCGATGGTGGCCTTGAAGTTCTGTGTCGTGGTCATGGTAGTGCTCCTCTGTGGCGGGTTGAAAGCGGATGGGGTTCGGGATGCGTCGCTGTTGTTATTCGGGGGTCCAGCCGAAATGCTGCTTGGTGGCTTCATCCATCATCGAGGGGTTCCAGGGCGGTTCCCAGACCAGGCGGATGTCGGGCTCGATTGCGGCGGGCAGGACTTTCGCCAGCGCGGCATGGACGTCTCCGACGATCATGTCGCCCATCGGGCAGGCGGGCGAGGTCATGGTCATCTCGATCACCAGGCTGCCGGCGGCGACCTCGACGCGATAGACCAGGCCGAGGGAGACGATGTCGCGGCCCACCTCGGGGTCGATGACCTGGCGCAGGACGTCGCGCACCTGCTGCTCGTCGAGGGCGGATCGGTCGGAGGCTGCGGCGGCTTCTTTCGTCATGGCTTTTTAAAGCAGTAAAAAGAATACAGCTTTATCGTAACACCGCCTTTTTCTTAAAGCAATATCTTTTTTACTGCTTATGGGCGTAAACTGCCGGACATGAAGCTGACGACCTTTTCCGACTACACCCTGCGCGTGCTGATGTTCCTCGCGCTCAACCGCGACCGGCTATCCACCATTCCGGAGATCGCGGCCGCCTACGGCATCTCGGAGAACCATCTGATGAAGGTGGTGCATCAGCTGGCGCGCTCGGGGGTCATCGAATCGGTGCGCGGCAAGGGTGGCGGCATCCGCCTCGCGCAGCCGCCCGAAGCCATCCGGCTGGGGCAGATCGTGCGCGCCAGCGAAGGCAATGCGGCGATCGTCGAATGCCTGTCCGAAGGCGCCGGCACCTGCCGCATCGCGCCGGCCTGCCGGCTATCGGGAATTCTGGTGCGCGCCTTCGATGCGCTTTATGCGGCGCTGGACGAATACACCCTGGCCGACCTGGTGCATTCGCCGCGCGGCCTGAAGATGCTGCTGGCGCGCGCCTAGCGCGCAGCGACGCGACGGGCCGCGATTCAGCGGCCGTCGCTACCTGCTGAGCAGCGAGCCGAGGATATCGACCAGCTCGGCCCAGTCGCCGTCCTTGCCGATTTCCTCTCGCAGGAACTGCGCCTGGCTCGGTGTCCAGAATGGCGCGTCCGCGACATGCACCGCGTTGTGCAGCGGCCGGTGCGCGAGGATGAAACGCTCGATGGACGCGACGTCGGCGGGCAAGCCCAACTGCTGAAAGAGCTCGCATAGCCGGTGAAATGAATTTTCCATGAGGCCTCCTTCGCTGCGATCCGCGCCTCGCTACGGTTGCGAATCCTGAAACCGTGAGCGCGTGCCCTTGATGATGAGGTCGGGTCCGCTGCAACATCCGCGGTCGCGGGAAATCATCGCATGAAACCCGGGGCCGCATTGGTTCGCTGCCGAACATATCGGTGAGCCGGACCAGCGTACTGTCCGTACCGGGCTGCCTCCACCTCGAGCCGCCGGCCTGTTGTCGAAAGGAAATTCAAATCGCCGCAATGAAACCCGAACCTGCATTTCGCGAGGAGCGGCGCAAGCATCCCGGCGGCATTCCCGCCGAATCCGAGCGCGACCAGATCAGCCAGAACATCGAGGCGGTGCTGGACTTCTACACGCGTGAAGAGCAGAAGATGACCGGCTCGCAACGGGTCATGGAGCGCATCAGCCGTTTTGTCGGGCAGCCGGCCTTTCTCGGCATCATTCTGCTTTCGGTGACGCTCTGGATAGTCGCCAATATCGCCCTGCGAGAGCTTGGCCGCGCCGAATTCGATCCGGCTCCGTATTTCTGGCTGCAGGGAATCATCGCGCTGAGTGCCTTGCTGATCACGACGGTGGTGCTGGGCAAACAGAACCGGCTCGCCAAGCTCGAGGAGCAGCGGGCGCATCTGGACCTGAAGGTGAATCTCTTGACCGAGCAGAAGGCAGCCAAGCTCATCGACCTGATGGAAGAATTGCGGCGCGACTTGCCCAATGTCAGAAACCGTCATGACTCCGAGGCGGTGGCACTGAAGCAGTCCATGAATCCGGATCTGGTGCTTGCGGCACTTGATGAACGCAGCGAGCCGGCCGATCCGGAAGCTAAGCCCGTGGATCTTTAGCAGGCGTTTCGCGTGTTATGCTTTTTCGTCGAAAAATTTTCGGGACGAGTCATGGCCGGTTCTTGGGGTTGCCCGCACGAAGCGAACGACCTTTGCTCGAAGGTCAACAATCTGCCCTGTGATCCGGGCATGAAGGGCTGCGTCCTCCATGGGCGCTTCGTCTTCGCCAACGACGACAAGAACGAGCGCCTCAGGCAGAAGAAGGCCCGCGAGGAGGCTGTTGTTCCTCCGTCATCGCCTGAAGAACAGCCTTGAGGTCGAGCAGCCGTATCGCGTCGACCGCGACTTCCCAGGCGCCCTCCCGGCACAAGCCGGCGATCTGCGCCTGTTCGTAGCCTTCCAGCGCGGCCTGCACGCAGGCGCTGCGCACGGCTTGGGCGATTGCTGTCGGGTCGGTCACGGCGTGCCCTCCTTCGTGATCATTCCTGCTGCAGCGCGTGCAGTTCCGGCAGCAGGAAGTTGCCTTCGAGGTTGAGCAGCTCGTCGCGGTGCAGTTGCGCCATCCGCGCGACCATGCGCTCGCCTTTCGCGGTGAGGTGGACTTCCACCTCGCGGCGGTCTTCCTTGCCCTGCTCGCGCGACACCCAGCCCAGCTTCTCGCAGCGCGATATCAGCGCCACGACGCCGTGGTGCTGGGCCTGCA
>DAIOGL010000124.1:5712-7576 GCA_036745235.1 Sulfuritalea sp. | reverse complement strand
AGTTCGATCACGGCGTTATTGTCGATCCCCGGCAGGTGATCCGCAAGAGGGCGGCAACGGCCGCCGATGCACAGTTCGTAGCCGCTGGTATAGGGCGAATGGGCGAGGCGCACAATCCTTTGTGGCGGCACCGTCGGCCGGTAATGCCAGACCCCTCCCTTCAGTACGCTGCCTTCCGGAGGTTCCATGCCGGCTCCGGTGCCTCGGATGCGCGCTTCGGTGACGACCAGCGCACCGGCCTCGATGCGCCAGTCTTCCTCCCAGCGGATCTTCTCGATGGAATGCGTCCAGGCCAGCGTGAATCCCTCGACAGCGAGCACGGCGCTGACCGCGCCCGCCGCGAGGCAGAGCATCAGGCGTCGGCGCTGGCGGGACGGCGCCGCGCCGCGCGGCGGGTGCGCAGCAGATGCCAGACGACAAAGACCGCGCTCATGGCGAAGCCGATCTCGTCGGTCAGCGGGACCGCTGCGACCAGCAGGAAAGCCGCCGCCGCCGCGAAGATGCGCTCAAAGGTGTTGAGCGACGCGAACAGGAAGCCGATGGCGGCCGCGCCCCACAGCATGATCGACACCACTGCCTTGAACACGATGTAGGCGACGGCGGCGATGGTCCAGTCGCCCTGCAGCATCAGCGCCGGTTCGTATACGGCCATGTAGGGGATGACGAAGCCGGCAATGGCGATCTGTACCGCCTTGAAGCCGATCTTCATCGCCGACTCCTTGGCGATCGACGCCGCGGCGAAGGCGGCCAGCGCCACCGGCGGCGTCAGGTCGGCCATGATGCCGAAGTAGAAGACGAACATGTGGCTGACGATCAGCGGCACGCCTAGCTTGAGCAGGGCCGGCGCCGCGATGGAACTGGTGATGATGTAGTTGGGAATGGTCGGGATGCCCATGCCCAGCACCAGACAGACCAGCATGGTCAGCACCAGCGACAGGAACAGGCTCTTCTCGCCGACGCTGAGGATGAAGCCGGCGAAGCTCGATGCCGCCCCGGTCAGCGTCAGCACGCCGATGATGACGCCGACGATGGCGCAGGCCACGCCGACCGGCAACGCCTGCTGCGCGCCTTCGACCAGGCTCATCTTGAGCAGGTGCAGGGTCTTCATGCCGCCCTTGAGGGCGAAGGTCTGTGCCACCAGTGCGGCGATCAGCGCCAGCAGCGGGAAGATGCCCCAGGTTTCCATGTTCTTGACGAACACGGCCGCGGCGAGTCCCAGCGCAAACCAGAACACGTAGCGGAAGGCGGTGCTGGAGACGCGCGCGGCGATGGCCGCGCCGAGAATCAGGACGGCGGTCAGCACCAGTCCGATCATGCCCGCGAACATCGGCGTGAAGCCGTTGAACAGGGTCCACACCAGCACCACCAGCGGCAGCAGCAGATACCAGTTGTCGCGCATGGCGTGCCATGGGTTGGGGCACTGCTCCTTGGGCAGACCGACCAGGTTCTTGCGCCCGGCCTCGAGATGCACCATCCAGAAGGCCGTGACGTAGTAGAGGATGGCCGGGATTGCGGCCGCCTGTACGATGTCGGCGTAAGGCACGTTGATGTTCTCGGCCATGATGAAGGCCACCGCGCCCATCACCGGCGGCATGATCTGGCCCCCCATCGACGAGGTGGCCTCGACCGCGCCGGCGAAGATGCCCGAGTAGCCGAACTTCTTCATCAGCGGAATCGTAAACTGCCCGGTGGTCAGTACGTTGGCCACGCCCGAGCCGGAGATGGTGCCCATCAGGCCCGAGGAGATCACCGAGACCTTGGCCGGGCCGCCCTTTGTATGGCCGACGAAACCCAGCGCCAGCGAATTGAACAGGTTGATCATGCCGGCGTGCTCGAGGAAGGAGCCGAACAGGATGAACAGGAA
>DAIOGL010000124.1:0-5612 GCA_036745235.1 Sulfuritalea sp. | reverse complement strand
TAGAGAATGAAGGTGATGCAGAGCAGGAAGCCGACGTGCAGGCTGCGGATCACCAGGCTGGACAGCGGATGGAATGCGGCAACGATCAGCTGATAGGTGGAAAAGGCCAGGGCGAGTCCGGTAAGAACCGTCAGCCAGCCGCCTCCGAGCCGGCGCTGCACGCCGTGCTCGGAAAACTCTTCCTGGCCGTGGTCGGGGGCGACGCTGTGTGTGGTCACGGCGCGCCGCTTACTTGATCAGCCCGACTTCCTTGTAGTACTTGACGGCGCCAGGATGTAGCGGGGCCGGTGGGTTCTTCGCCGCGTTTTCGCGGGTGATCGACTTCGCGGCGGCATGAGCGGCTTGCAAGTCGGGCAGGTGTTCGAAGATCGCCTTGGTCATCTTGTAGGCCGCATCGGCCGATACGCCTTCGTGGCTGACGAGGAAGTTCTGGATCGCCACGGTGGGCACCGCCTCGGTCTGGCCGTTATAGGTGTTGGCCGGTATGGTGTTGGCCTGATAGGCGGCTTCGCCGATCTTCGCCACCACGTCCGCCGGCACCGGCACGATGACGATCTTGACTGCCGTCGCGAGGTCGCGAATGGCAGCGACGCCGAGGCCGGCGGAAATCAGCGTGGCGTCGAGCTGGCGGTTCTTCATCAGTTCCACCGATTCGCCGAAGGGCAGGTACTCGACCTTGGCAAAATCCTTGTAGCTCATGCCGGCACCCTTGAAGATGGCACGTGCGTTGAGTTCGGTGCCGGATTTCGGTGCGCCGACCGCGATGCGCTTGCCCTTGAGGTCGGCCAGCGTCTTGATGCCGGAATCGGCGGCGGCGACGATCTGGATGAAGTTGGGATAGATCGCGGCAATGGTCCGCAGCTTGTTCAGCGGCGTCTTGAAACCGGCCTCGGCATCGCCCTTCCAGGCGTCGCCTAGCGCGTCGCCCAGGGTGAAGGCGATTTCGCCGCGGCCGGCCTGCAGCAGGTTCAGGTTTTCGGCGCTGGCCTTGGTCACCTGGGCGGAGGTCTTGGATCCCGGCATGGCCTTGCCGTAGACCTGCGACAAAGCGACGCCCATCGGGTAATACACACCAGAGGTGCCGCCGGTGAGGACCGTGACGAATTCCTGGGCGTGGGCGGCAGCGGCGAGGGTCAAAGCGGCTGCGGCGACCAGCAGGGTGCGCACTTGCTTCATGGGTAAATCCTCCGGGTATGGTTTTATGGAGGGGTGAAGCTTACAACACTCCGGCCCTGCGAGTCATATCGGGCATCGTGGCGCGGGACGTTCGTATCGCTTCGGGATCATCGGGCGACGCAGTCATCGGGAACGCGCTAGACTTCGAACAAGGTCTGACAACGAATGGCGCTTCGTGACAGAATCGAAATCGACGGACCTTACGCAGGATAGTCAATGAAACTGCCAAAGCTGGAAAACCCTGCCGGTGATTTTTGGGGTGGCTTCGCTGCGATGCTGGTGGCGTTGCCCTCGGCGATTGCCTATGGCGTGACAATTTATTCCGTGCTCGGCGGCGCCCACGCCGCGATGGGGGCGCTGGCCGGCATTCTGGGCGCCACGGCGATCGGCCTCGTGGCGTCCTCCTTCGGCGGCACCAGCCGGCTCATCTCGGCGCCCTGCGCGCCGGCGGCGGCGGTGGTCTCGGCTTTTGCCATCGAGGCCATGGCCAGCGGCACATCGATCGACACGACGCTGCTGCTGTTGACCCTGCTCGGCCTGCTTGCCGGCCTGATGCAGGTGCTGTTCGGCGTCTTGCGCCTGGGCCGCCTGATCAAGTACATGCCCTACACCGTGGTCAGCGGCTACCTGTCCGGGGTCGGCCTGATCATCATCGGCAGCCAGGTGCCCAAGCTGCTCGGCACGCCCAAGGACCTGCACTTCTGGGCGGCGCTGGGCACGCCGGGCGCGTGGCGCTGGCAGGGCATCGCCGTCGGCATCGTGACGATCGTCGTGATGGTGGGCGCACCGCGCGTGATCAAGGCGGTGCCGGGCGCCGTGCTCGGCCTGGTCGCGGGCGTCGCCGTCTACTTCGGCCTCGCCCTGCTCGATCCGGCGCTGCTGAGCCTGCAGGCCAACACGCTGGTGGTGGGCGCGCTGGACAGCGGCGGCGGCGGCAGCTTCTTCACCGGGCTGGCCGAACGCTGGACGGCATTTTCGGATGTCAGCCTGCAGCAGATGAAGATGCTGGCGATACCGGCGCTGACACTCGCCGTACTGCTGTCGATCGACACGCTGAAAACCTGCGTGGTGCTCGATGCGCTGACGCGCTCGCGCCATGACTCGAACCGCGAACTGATCGGGCAGGGGCTGGGCAACCTGGCCTCGGGCGCGATCGGCGGGATTCCCGGCGCCGGCACCATGGGCGCGACCCTGGTGAATATTTCGGGCGGCGCCGCCAGCCGCTTCTCGGGCATGGTCGAGGGCGTACTTGCGCTGATCGCCTTCCTGCTGCTGGCGAACTTCATCTCGTGGGTGCCGGTGGCCGGCCTGGCCGGCATCCTGATCGTGATCGGCGTGCGCATGATCGACCGCAACAGCCTCAACTATCTGAAATCGCGCTCGACCATGCTCGATTTCGCGGTGATCGCCGCGGTGATCGGCACGGCGCTGACGGTGAGCCTGATCGCGGCGTCCGGCGTCGGCATCGTGCTCGCCGTCATGCTCTTCATCCGCGAGCAGATCGGCGGCTCCATCATCCGCCGCAAGCTGCTCGGCAACGAAACCTTCTCCAAGCGCATCCGCACCCACGAGGAAATGGAGATCCTCACCGCGCACGGCAATCGCGCCGCGATCATCGAATTGCAGGGCAGCCTGTTCTTCGGCACCGCCGACCAGCTGTACCTGAGCCTGGAACCGGAGCTGAAAACGCGCGATTTCGTGATTCTCGACATGCGCCGGATCCAGACCGTGGACGTCACCGCGGCGCATCTGCTGGAGCAGGTGAAGGACATGCTGGCCGAGCGTCACGGATTCCTGATCTTCAGCGCCATTCCGCTGGTCCTGCCGTCGGGACGCGACATGCAGCAGTACTTCGACCAGGTCGGCCTGATCCGCCCGGACAGTCCGGTGCGCGTCTTCCCGGCACTGGACGATGCGCTGGAGTGGGTCGAGGATCGCATCATCCACGAGGCGGCGCTGCAGCGCGACGAGGAAGTCGCGCTTGAACTGCACGAGGTCGAGCTGTTTGCCGGACGCAAGGAGCAGACGCTGGCGGCCCTCGAGCAATGCATGGAGAAGCGCAGCGTGGCTGCCGGCGCAACCATATTCACGCGCGGCGATGCCGGCGACGAACTGTTCCTGATCCGGCGCGGCGCGGTGCGCATCGTGCTGCCGCTGTCCGATCGCCAGGCGCACCACCTCGGCACCTTCGGCCGCGGCGCCTTCTTCGGCGAAATGGCTTTCCTCGACGGCGAGGTGCGCTCGGCGAATGCCGTAGCCTTCGTCGACACCGAACTCTACGTGTTGTCGCGCCGCGCCTTCGACAAGTTCGCCGAAGAGCACAAGAAGCTGGGGCTCAGGCTCATGGAAGGCATCGCCAGCGTACTCGCCAGCCGGCTGCGCTACACCAACGCCGAACTGCGCGTGCTGGAATCCTGAGTCCGGCAGTCCGGGCTGCCCGCCGGCACAAAAATACCCGGGTCGCGGTATATGCCAAGTGCGACACAGGGGATATGTTTCAAGTGTTTCCTCCGCCTTAACCGGACCATGACGATCGCCGCCCGCTGGCCTTGCCTCCTGCTCGTCCATCTGCTGCTCGCTGGTCCCCCCGCTGCGGCCGTCGCGGATGAAGTGCGGTGGACATCTGCAGCGCGTCTGGTGGATAGCTTTGTCGAGGTGGCACTGCGCAGCGCATACTCGACGCGGCAGAACCTGGTGCGCAAATGGGCGGTTCCGGTGAGCTATTTCATTGTGCATCGCGTCGGCGAGGAGAATCTGCACAGGCAGCTGATAGATACTCATTTCGAGCATCTTGCCGAGATCACGGGCCTCAGCATCAAGCCGGTGGAGAGCTCCGACAAAGCGAACTTCCTGGTCGTGCTGACCAGGGAAGAATGGCTGGAGGCCGATCTGTTGCAGTACTACGGCACCGATTCGAGGCTGCAGAACGAGGCTCTGTTCCGGCACAGCATCTGCATGGTGGTGTTCGCCACCGAGCACAAGGGGCCGATCGTGCGTGCCGTGGCGATGATACCGGTCGACCGGGCCCGGGCGCGTGGGGATCTGGTGTCCTGCCTGGCCGAGGAGCTCACCCACGCCATGGGTCTGTCCAACGATTCGCTCAAGACGTTTCCCTCGATCTTCAGCCGCAAGGCCCGTCGCCCCTATCTCACCGGACTCGACATTCTGCTGCTGCGGATGCTCTACGATCCTCGCGTCAAGGCCGGCATGAATGAAAAGACCTTGCGGTCGGTCCTGCCGAGGATCGCCGGGGAATTGGAGCGCAGCAATCAGCTCGCCGGCGCGGATGATCTCGCAGAGGAAAAGGGGCTCCCGGCCTTCAGGCCCTGAAACCCGGTTTCGCGCAGCGCCCGGTTGCCGGCTCCGGCGTCCGGGATGGCTGGGTCCAGCGGTTGTTCCTGCAATAAGTCGCGGGTTCGATTGCGCTTGCGAGCGAGCCGGCGTAGCATGAATTCGAGACATGTGTTGGTCATATCGCTTTAGGTATAGGACAACCGGCAGAGTGGCCATATGAAAAACATGATTCGCGAGTTCATGGCATCCGAAAGGGACGCGGCGGACGAGTTTCCGGAGCTGCTGGTCGGCGGACGCGGCCCGTACCTGAGCGTTGCCCTCTGGGCGATCCTTGCCGCGGCGGTGGTCTTCCTGCTGCTCGTGCTGGATACGCCGATGCAAACCCCGGGGCGCTTGTCCATCACTTTCGGCGTGGCGATTCTCGCCGTTGGCGGGCAAGTCGTTTATCGCTTGCGCGGCGTGATACCTGCGCTGCGGCTGCTGGCCATCGGCGGCTGGCTGCTCGTTACCGTGGCGGGTTTCGTCACCGAAGGCGTCCGCTCGGCGATTCTGGTGGCCTATCCGCTCATATTGATCGTCGCCGGATGGATGCTCGGACCCCGGTATTGCCTCGGCCTGCTGGGCGCCAGTTGTGTCGCCTTGGTGCTTCTCGCCGTGAGCCAGCAGACCGGTCTGACAGACGTCAGCTTGTCCTTGTCCCCGATCATGATTGCGCTCGTGCAGGTGATGGTGCTGGTCATCAGCGCCATACTGACCGTGTATCTGCTGATATTGTTCCGCGAGCGCTACGCTGAAATGCATCGCTTGAACAGCGAGATCGCGGTGCACCTCAAGGCCGTCGAAAAGCGCGAAGGCTTCCTGCGGGCGCTGCTGGACAATTTCCCGTTCATGGTCTGGCTGAAGGATGAACAGGGCCGCTATCTTGCCGTGAATCAGGCTTTTCTCGACGGCTTCGGCTGGCCCTCTGCAGAAACCGTGGTGGGCAAGACCGATCTGGACATCGCTGTCTCGAACCTGGCGGGGCGGTACCGCGCGAATGGTCTTGCGGTATTCAGCAGCAGCACCAGCAAGCCCGTCGAGGAGCTGATCGAAATGGGCGGGCGGTGGCGCTGGTGCGAGACCAGCAAGTCGCCGGTGCTGGT
>DAIOGL010000123.1:0-7592 GCA_036745235.1 Sulfuritalea sp. | reverse complement strand
TGCGGCGCGACGTCGAGGGCGGCTATCGCTTTCTGTTCGTCAGCGAAGGCTGCCAGAAACTCTTCGGCTTCAAGCAGCAGCACCTGCTGGCTTCGGCAAGCAGGCTGTTCGACGCCTTCGATGCCGAAAAGGGGAAAAGCCTCGAAAGCGCCCTGAGCAAGTCGGCCGCCAACGGCACGCTGCTCAACTGGGAGGGCCGCACCCGCGTCCGTACCCGGCAGAAGTGGATCAACCTGCGGTCGATGCCCCATCGCTTCGATTCCGGGGTCGTCGAATGGCGCGGGATCGCCACCAACGTCACCGAGAGCAAGGAGAACGAATCCGAGCTGCGCGCCTCCCGGCAGCAGCTGGCGGAGCTGTCGACCCACCTCGAGGCGGTCAAGGAGGAAGAGCGGGAACGGATCTCGCGCGACATCCACGACGAGCTCGGTTCGATCCTGGTCTTCCTGAAGATCGAGGCCGCCTACCTGGCCAGCAAGCTGCCCAAGGGCGCCGACCAGCTGCGCGAGAAGGCCCATTCGATCGAGACTCTGCTCGACCAGGCCATGAGCACGGCCAGCCGCGTCGCCCGCGAACTGCGCCCGGGGATTCTCAAGGAATTCGGCCTGCCCGCCGCCATCGAATGCCAGGCGGAGGACTTCACCCAGCGCTTCGGCATCCCCTGCCGGGTCCAGTGCGACGAGGACGGAATCGAGCCGGAGCAGGATACGTCGCTGGCGCTGTTCCGCATCGCCCAGGAGGCGCTGACCAATGTCGCGAAACATGCGCACGCCTCGCTCGTCGTCATGCGTTTGCGGCGCGAACGCGGTAACATCGTGCTCGAAATCAGGGACAACGGACGCGGCATTTCGGAGGTGGATATGCAGAAGCCGAAGTCCTTTGGTCTGCGCGGAATCCGCGAGCGGGTATTGAGTCTTGGCGGCGAATTTTCCGTCGCGCCGGCAGAACACGGCGGCACTCACATCGTCCTGCGCGTTCCGGAACGTGCAGGTGTGGAACCTCCGAGCGAAGAGGAATTGCAGCGCAATTTGTTCTAACCATGGCCGACAAAATCCACGTTCTTATTGCCGATGACCACGCCATCGTGCGGCAGGGTCTGAAACAGATTCTTTCCGAGACCGAGGACCTGGTCGTCACCGGCGAGACCGACGACGGCGCCGAAGCCCTGCAGCTTGCCCGCCAGCAGCCCTGGGATGTCTTCCTGCTCGACGTCTCGATGCCCAACCGCAACGGCATCGACACTCTGAAGCAATTGAAGAAGGAATTCCCGCGCCTGCCGGTGCTGATGCTCAGCATGCATCCCGAAGAGCAATATGCGGTGCGCGCGCTGAAGGCCGGGGCCTCGGGCTACCTGACAAAGCAGAGCGCGCCCGAATTGCTGGTCACCGCGATTCGCCAGGTGGCCTCGGGCCAGAAGTACCTGAGCCCGGCCGTCGCCCAGCAACTGGCGGAAGCCATATCCGACAATTCCGACAAGTCGCCGCATGAGCGGATCACGGATCGCGAATACCAGGTGCTGGTGCTCATTTCCACCGGCAACACGCTGACGCAGATTGCCGAAAAGCTCAACCTCGGCGTTGCCACGGTCAGCACCTACAGGGCCCGCCTGCTGGAAAAGATGGGCCTCAAGAGCACGGCGGAGCTGATTCGCTACGGCCTCGAGCACGGACTGGCGGAGTGACCGGGATGCCGCGAAATTACGGGTCGCGCGCAAACCGGCCATCTGAGACATACTACAAAGAAAATTGCGTAGTACCGACCTGATCCGGTCGGCCCCAAACCAGAGGAGGAGCCATCATGAAAACATTGAAAAAACTGCTTGAAGAGCGTCCGCGGGCACCACTTTCCGTGTCGCCCGACGACTCCGTTTTCACCGCGCTCGAACTCATGGCGAAACATGACATTGGCGCTCTGCTCGTGATGAGCGGCAACCAGCTCGTCGGAATCTTCAGCGAGCGTGATTACGCCCGCAAGATCATCCTGCTGGGCAAGTCGTCGAAGGACACCCACGTGCGGGAGATCATGACCGAGAAGGTGCTCTATGCCCGTCCCGAGCAGACGACCGATCAGGCGATGGCGCTGATGACCGACAAGCACATTCGCCACCTGCCGGTGCTCGACGCCACGCAGAAGGTGGTCGGCATGGTCTCCATCGGCGATCTGGTAAGGGAGACCATCTCGGAACAGGCCTTCCTGATCAAGCAGCTGGAGCAATACATCGCCGGTTGACGCAGACGCCGATCCGACATGGAACCGACCGACGCGAGCGATGCTCCCGAACTGATGCAGGCCCGCCTGGTCGACCTGCGTACCGAGCATCGCGACCTCGACGAGGCGATCACCCGCCTGACGCTGACGCCGCCGGAAGACCAGTTGATGCTGCGGCGCCTGAAGAAGCGCAAGCTGCTGATCAAGGACCGCATCTCGGCGCTGGAGCGCCTGCTCGATCCCGATCCCGACGAATACGCATGAGCGCCGCCGCAGGGCCGCCCCAAGGCGGCGCAGCAAAAAACATGGAGCCGCGCAGGCGGCGAACCGCAATCACCCCCTTCCGTGCGAAGGGGGCCGGGGGAATGGCAGTCCAATGACCTACAACTTCGATACGCTCGCCCTGCATGCAGGCCAGGTGCCGGACGAAACCTTCGGCGCGCGGGCGACGCCGATCTACCTCACCACCTCCTTCGTTTTCAAGGATTCCGACCAGGCCGCCGCGCTGTTCAACATGGAGCGCGCCGGCCATGTCTATTCGCGCATCTCCAATCCGACCAATGCTGTGCTCGAAGAGCGCATCGCGGCGCTCGAAGGCGGCGTCGGCGCGATTGCGGTGGCCTCTGGCCAGGCGGCAATGCACCTGGCGATCGCCACGCTGATGGGCGCCGGCAGCCACATCGTCGCCAGCCGGTCGCTGTACGGCGGCTCGCACAACCTGCTCGACTACACCCTGCCGCGTTTCGGCATCACCACCACTTTCGTCGATCCGCGCGACCTCGACGCATGGCGTGCCGCGATCCGCCCCGAAACGCGCCTGCTGTTCGGCGAGACGCTGGGCAATCCCGGGCTCGACGTGCTGGACATTCCACGGGTGGCGGCGCTGGCCCATGAGCACGGCCTGCCGCTGATGGTGGACAGCACCTTCACCACGCCCTGGCTGATGCGCCCCTTCGACCACGGCGCCGACCTGATCTTTCACTCCGCCACCAAGTTCCTCGGCGGTCACGGCATCGCCATCGGCGGCCTGCTGGTCGATGGCGGCAGCTTCGACTGGGAGGCGTCAGGCGGAAAATTCCCGACCCTGACCGAGCCCTATGAAGGCTTCCACGGCATGGATTTCAGCGAGGAATCCACCGTCGCCGCCTTCCTGCTGCGGGCGCGCCGCGAGGGGCTGCGCGACTTCGGCGCCTGCATGAGCCCGATGACGGCCTTCCAGTTGCTGCAAGGCGTCGAGACCCTGCCGCTGCGCATGGAACGGCACATCGCCAACACGCGCCTTGCGGTCGCGCATCTGGCGAAGCACGAAGCCGTGGCGGGCGTGGGCTATCCCGAACTCGAGAACCATCCCGACCATGCGCTGGCGCAAAAGCTGCTGCCGCGCGGTGCCGGCTCGGTGTTCAGCTTCGACCTGAAAGGCGGACGCGCGGCCGGTCGCAAGTTCATCGAAGCCCTGCGCGTCTTCTCCCACCTGGCCAATGTGGGCGACGCCAAATCGCTGGTGATCCACCCGGCGTCCACCACCCATTTCCGCATGTCCGATGCCGCCCTAGTTGCCGCAGGAATCCACCCGGGCACCATCCGCCTGTCGATCGGCCTCGAAGATGCCGGCGACCTGATCGAAGACCTCAACCGCGGCCTCGCCGCCGCAGCGAAGGCGTAGCCGTGCAGATCGATATCAACGGCCAGGCGGCCTACGCCTACACCGGCGGCAAACCCTTCGATGCCGGCCTGCCCTGCGTCGTGTTCATCCACGGCGCGCAGAACGACCACAGCGTCTGGAGCCTGCAAAGCCGCTGGTTCGCCCACCACGGTTTTGCCGTGCTGGCAGTGGATCTGCCCGGCCACGGCCGCAGCGCGGGCAAGCCCCTGCCGTCGGTCGAAGATCTGGCCGACTGGATCGAACTGCTGCTCGAAAGAGTCGGTGCCGGTGATACGGCGAAAGCCGTCTCGCTGGTCGGCCACAGCATGGGATCGCTGACCGCGCTGGAATGCGCCTCGCGCCATCCGGCCCGCATCGCCCGCATCGCGCTGATCGGCACCGCCGTGCCGATGCCGGTATCCGACGTCCTGCTGGGACCGGCGAAGGACAATGAACCCAAGGCGATCAGCATGATCAACGGCTGGTCGCATTCGCCGCGCGGCACCGTCGGCGGCAATACCGTACCGGGCATGTGGATGCTGGGCGCTGCGCGCCGCCTGATGGAACGGCAGAAGCCCGGCGTCCTGCACAACGACCTCGCCGCCTGCAACGCCTACAGCCACGGCATGGAGGCCGCCGCCGCGCTGGCCTGCCCGGCACTGGTCGTCAGCGGCAGCCGGGACATGATGACCCACCCCAAGGCCGCCGCCAAACTGGCTACCGTGATCAAGGACGTCAGGAGCGTCAGCCTCGACGGCGCCGGCCATGCGCTGATGGCCGAGCAGCCCGATGCGGTGCTGGATGCCCTGCGCGGCTTCATCGTCTGACCGGCATGGAGACGCCCCAGGAACAGCAACACCCCCCCTTTCCCGTGGTCCGCAGCGGTCTGCCGCTGTCCGCGCCATTCGACTGGCTGCGGCGAGGTGCGGAGGACCTCAAGGCCGGCGGCTTCGCCAGCCTGTTCTATGGCATCTGCTTTGCCCTCGGGGGCTTTCTGCTCTTCATGGCCTTCCGCCATGCCGTGCAGCTGGTCACCGCCGTCACCGCCGGGTTCATGCTGCTCGGGCCGTTTCTTGCCCTCGGCCTCTATGAACTCTCGCGCCGCCGCGAAACCGGCGAAGCGCTGAGCCTGCCGGCCACGTTGACGGTCTGGAAGCGCAACTTCGGCTGCTTCGGCATCTACTCGCTGATCCTGATCGTCATCTATCTGGTCTGGGCGCGCGCCTCGCTGGTGATCTTCGCCCTCTTCTATCAGGGCGGCATGCCGACCCTGGGCAGCTTCATGACGCAAATCCTGAAGTTCGACAACATCGAATTCCTGCTGGCCTACCTCGCCGTGGGCGGGATCTTCGCCATGCTGGTGTTTGCCGTTTCCGTGGTGTCCATCCCGATGATGCTGGAGCGCAACAAGGATACGATCACCGCCATGCTCGCAAGCTTTCTGGCACTGGTGCGCAACCTGCCGATGATGCTGGTCTGGGGTGCGCTGATCGTGCTGCTGACGGTGATCGGCATCGCCACTGCCTTCCTCGGCCTCATCATCACGATGCCGCTGGTGGGCCATGCCACCTGGCACGCCTACCGCGCGCTGATCGAGCCGCCACCCTCGTCATGAACCACAGGAAGAACATCGCGCTGCTGGCCGCGGCGCAGGCCCTGCTGTTGACCAACGGCATCACGCTGGTGGCGATCAACGGCCTGCTCGGACTGCAACTGGCGACGGACAAACGGTTGGCTACCTTGCCGATCACCACCTACGTGATCGGCGGTGCGCTGGCAACCCTGCCGGCGGCTTTCTTCATGAAGCGTTACGGTCGTCGCGCCGGCTTCATGCTCGGCTCCGGCATCGGCATGCTCGGCGCCTTGATTGCCGCCTTCGCCGTGAGCATCGGCAGCTTCTGGCTGCTCTGCTTCGGCACCGTGTTTGCCGGAATCTATAACGCCTTCGGCCAGCAATACCGCTTCGCCGCCGCCGATGCCGCGCCGCTGGACTGGAAGGGCAAGGCCATCTCGTTCACCCTGGCCGGCGGCATCATCGGCGGCGTGATCGGGCCGGAAGTCGGCAAGCTGACGCGCACGCTGCTGGAACCGACCTACCTCGCCAGCTACGGCGCGCTGATCGGCTTCGCCGCGCTGTCCATGCTGATTGCCAGCCGGCTGGACATCCCGCCGCTGTCGGTCAGCGAACAGAAGGCCGTGGGCCGCCCCCTGCACCGGATCGCGCGCCAGCCCGCCTTCGTGGTCGCCGTGCTGGCCGCCGCCTGCGGCTATGGCGTGATGAACCTGCTGATGACGGCGACGCCGCTGGCCATGGACATCTGCGGCCTGCCGTTTGCAAGCACCGCCTTCATCCTGCAATGGCACGTCATCGCGATGTTCGCGCCGTCGTTTTTCACCGGCGGCCTGATCAAGCGCTTCGGCGTGCTGAACATCCTCATCGTCGGCGCCGCGCTGATGTTCGTCTGCATCGGCATCGCGCTCTCCGGCGTCACGCTGATGCATTTCTGGTGGGCGCTGGTGCTGCTGGGTGTCGGCTGGAACTTCCTGTTCATCGGCGGCACCACGCTGCTGACCGAGACCTATCGTCCCGAGGAAAAAGCCAAGGTGCAGGGCTCCAACGACTTCATCGTACTCGGCGTGCAGGGCCTGACTTCGCTTTCATCGGGCGTGCTGGTCACCAGCACCGGCTGGGCCAGCCTCAACACCTACGCCCTGCCCATCGTCGCCATGACCGCGCTGGCGACCGCGCTGCTGTGGCTGTACCGGCGAACCTCGCGGGGATCGGCCGGCGCATGAATCCGGTCCTGCTCGCCGTCACCGCCGTACTGGCCGGCTGCCTGTATCTGGTCGGGCTGGCGCTCGACCTGTTCTGGCTCAAGCTGCTGGCCAAGCCCTGGCTGGTGGTCGCGCTGGCCGTCGCGGTATGGAGGCTCGGGGGCAGCGGCGCCGGGCGCCGCATCGCCTGGGGTTTGCTGGCGGGGGCCGTGGGCGACGTCTGCCTCGCGTTGCCCAATGCCTTCCTGCCCGGCATGATCGCCTTCGCCACCGGCCACGGCCTGTATGTCACCGCATTCATGCGATGGAGCCGCGCCCCCGCACCGGCGCTGCTGGCGCCGGTCGCGATCTTCGCCGCAACGGGGCTGTGGCTGATGCTGCCGGGCGCCGGCGCGCTGACGCTGCCGCTGGCGGTCTATGTGCTCGTCATCGGCGCGATGATCTGGCGCGCCGCCGCCTGCGCCCTGGAACCGCAGGACGACGCCCTGGTCCGCTGGGGCCCGCTGGCCGGCGCGATCCTGTTCGGCTTTTCCGACATGCTGATCGGCATCCACCGCTTTGCCCAGCCCTTGCCCGGCGCGGCGTTCGCCATCATCCTCACCTACTGGGCCGGACAGACGCTGTTCGCCGCGACCGCGATCAGGCGCAAGGCCTGACCCGCGTAGCGCACCGCCGTGTCGCCAGCGCCGACTCCTGCCGGATCTCTGTCGTGGCGCCCGGCAAGGCAAACCGGTCCGCCCATGGACAGCAGCCGGGGACGATAGAATGGCTGCCTTTTCGCCACCGGCTGCGGCGACATTTCAATGCGACTGACCGAACTCAAACTCCCCCTCGACCACAGCGAAAGCGACCTGCACGCGGCGATTCTCAAGCGCCTGGGCATTGCGGCGGATGAACTCGTCGGCTATTCGATCTTCCGCCGCAGCCATGACGCCCGCAAACCCTCGGCCATCGTCTTCATCTACAC
>DAIOGL010000122.1:5424-7645 GCA_036745235.1 Sulfuritalea sp. | reverse complement strand
CCCCGCGTGCTACCATGCCGCGCCCGCCATGTCCGATCTTGACCGCATCTTCGCCCCCGAGGGGCCGCTCGCCGCCGCCGTGCCAGGCTTTCGCCCACGGCCGCAGCAGTTGGAGATGGCGCAGCGCATTGCCGCGGCCATCGCGGGCAACCTGGCGCTGGTGACGGAGGCCGGCACCGGCACCGGCAAGACCTTCGCCTACCTCGTGCCGGCGCTGCTCTCGGGCGGCAAGGTGATCGTTTCCACCGGCACCAAGACGCTGCAGGACCAGCTCTTCAACCGCGACCTGCCGACGGTGCGCGATGCGCTCAAGGTCGGCGCCTCGATCGCGCTGCTGAAGGGCCGCGCCAACTACGTCTGCCCCTATCACCTGGAGCACGCGATGAGCGCCGGGCGGCTGGCCTCGCGCGAGGAGGCGGCGCACCTGCGCAAGATCGCGCGCTTCGCCGAGCGCACGCGGACCGGCGACAAGGCCGAATGCATCGACGTGCCGGAGGATTCCGCGGCCTGGGGCGTGGCGACCTCGACGCGCGAGAACTGCCTCGGCCAGGAATGCCCGAACGTGAAGGAATGCTTCGTGCTGGCGGCGCGGCAGGATGCGCTGGCGGCCGATGTGGTGGTGGTCAATCACCACCTGTTCTTCGCCGACGTGATGCTCAAGGACGAGGGCATGGGCGAACTGCTGCCGGCCTGCAACACGATCATCTTCGATGAGGCGCACCAGTTGCCCGAGGTGGCGGGGCTGTTCTTCGGCGAGAGCGTATCGACCACGCAGATCATCGAGCTGGCGCGCGACTCGCGCAACGAGGGCATCGTCGCGGCGAAGGACTACGCGCCGCTGCAGGACGCCGCGCAGGCGCTGGACAAGGCGGCGCGCGACCTGCGCCTGGCGGTGAAGGGCGAGAACCTGCGCCTGCCGGCGGCGAAGCTGGAAGGCGAGGCGGAATTCACCGCGGCCCTGCAGGGGCTGGTGGATGCGGTGCAGGAACTCGGGCGCCACCTTGAAACCCAGGCCGAGCGCGGCGAGGGCCTCGCCAACTGCCTGCGCCGCGCGCAGGAGCTGGCGCAGGGCCTCAAGCGCTGGCGCCGCGGCGCGGCGGATCTGGAAGTCTCCGGCGGCGATGATGTCGTCAAATGGGTCGAGGTCTATTCGCAGGCGATGTCGCTGAACCTGACGCCGCTCGACATCGCGCCGATCTTCCAGCGCCAGATGGAAGGCCATCCGCGCGCCTGGATTTTTACCTCGGCGACGCTGGCGGTGGGCAGCAACTTTTCGCACTACTGCGGCGAGCTCGGGCTGAGCGAAGCCGATACGGCGGTGTGGGGCAGCCCCTTCGATTACGAAAAGAATGCGCTGCTGTATTCGCCGACCGGCATGCCCGACCCCAACAGCGCGATGTACCAGGAAGCCGTGGCGGAGGCCGCCTGGCCGGCGATCCGCGCCTCGGGCGGGCGCGCCTTCGTGCTGTGCACCAGCTTGCGCGCGATGCGCCGCATCCGCGAACTGCTGCAGGAAAAGCTTGCCGCCGAAGGCCTCGAACTGCCGCTGCTGATGCAGGGCGAAGGCTCGCGCACGGAACTGCTGGAACGCTTCCGCTTTCTCGGCAATGCGATCCTGGTCGCCAGCCAGAGCTTCTGGGAAGGCGTCGATGTGCGCGGCGAGGCCTTGTCGCTGGTGGTGATCGACAAGCTGCCCTTCGCGCCGCCCGACGACCCGGTGCTGTCGGCGCGCATCGACCGCCTGCGCGCGGCGGGGCGCAACCCCTTCATGGAATACCAGTTGCCGCGCGCGGTGATCAGCATGAAGCAGGGCGCGGGGCGGCTGATCCGCGACGAGGACGACCGCGGCGTGCTGATGATCTGCGACCCGCGCCTGACCGGCAAGCCCTACGGCAAGGCCATCTGGCGCTCGCTGCCGCCGATGCGGCGCACGCGCGACGCGGCCGAGGTGGAAAACTTCTTCCTGCGTGCGCTGCCGGTAGAATTGCCGCATGAGTAACCACTACAGCATCGAACTGGCGGACCGGCTGAATGCCGGCTGCCAGTGCGTTTCGCTCGACCGCGCCGGACTCGAGGCGGAGCTCGAGCGCGTCAGCCCCGGCTTTCACGCCGAGGTGATGGCGGGGCGGCCGCACCTGTTCTCGGATTCGGTGGCCTTCGTCAGCGCCGAGCACGTGCAGCGCATGGCGCGCCTGGTCGCCGCCGTCGAGCGCGTCGTCGC
>DAIOGL010000122.1:0-5324 GCA_036745235.1 Sulfuritalea sp. | reverse complement strand
TTCGCGCTGGATGCGCCGGCCAATGCGGTGCTGCGCGAGGCGTGGCTCACCGATGCGGCGCTGATCACGCCGCATCCGCAGGCGCATGCCCTGTACGCCGACAAGCGCAACCTGGTGGCCTTGTGCGACGACGCGCTGCTGGCTTCGTGGGGCGTCGACGCCGAAACGCGCGCCACGCTGGCGAACAAGATTCCGCGCACCGAGCTGGTCGTGCCCGAACACGCCGACGACCTCTGGGCGCGGCGCAAGCAACTCTTCTTCAAGCCCGCGGCCGGTTACGGATCGAAGGCCGCCTATCGCGGCGACAAGATCACCAAGCGCGTCTTCGACGAAGTGCTGGCCGGCAACTACATCGCGCAGGCGCTGGTGCCGCCGTCCTCGCGCACGCTGCGCGTGGGCGAGACGCCGGTCGAGCTCAAGCTCGATCTGCGCAACTACGTCTATGCGGGGCATGTGCAGCTCATCGCGGCGCGCCTGTGGCAGGGGCAGACCACCAATTTCCGCACGCCCGGCGGCGGCTTCGCGCCGGTGCTTACCGTGCCGGCGACATGAAGGTCTTCGGTCTCGCCGGCTATTCCGGCTCCGGCAAAACCACGCTGCTGGAGGAGCTGATTCCGCGCCTGACGGCGGCCGGGCTCAAGGTTTCGCTGATCAAGCACGCGCACCATCGCTTCGACATCGACCAGCCGGGCAAGGATTCCTACCGCCTGCGCGAGGCCGGCTGCTCCGAGGTGCTGCTGATCTCAGAGCAGCGCTGGGTGCTGATGCACGAATTGCGCGGCGCGCCGGAGCCTTCGCTGGACGAGCAGATCGCGCGCTTTTCGGATTGCGACCTGGTGCTGGTCGAGGGCTTCAAGCACACGCCCATCCCCAAGCTGGAAGTGCATCGCCCGTCGGTCGGCAAGCCGCTGATCGCCGGCAGCGGCGTCGAGACCATCGTCGCCATCGCCACCGACGAACCCGCCGCGGTGGCGTCGCAGCCCGCGCTGCCGGCCGGGTTGCCGATACTCGACCTCAACGATCGCGATGCGATCGCCGATTTCATTCTTCGCCACATGGAGTTTCGTTGATGCGAGACATGCTTGATTTCGAAGAAGCCCTGGCGCGGCTGCTGGCCGGCGCCAACCCGGTGCGCGAGACCGAGGCGGTGCCGACGCAGGCGGCAGCCGGGCGCATCCTCGCCCAGGGACTGCGCTCCGCGATCGACGTGCCGCCGCTGGACAACACCTCGATGGACGGCTACGCGGTGCGCTGCGCCGACGTCGCCGTGGCCGGGACGCGGCTCGCCGTGGCCCAGCGCATACCCGCCGGCAGCGTCGGCCATGTGCTGGCCGCCGGAACCGCGGCGCGCATCTTCACCGGCGCGCCGCTGCCGGCCGGCGCCGACGCGGTGGTGATGCAGGAGCTGTGCGCGCTGGAGGGCGGCAGCGTGACCGTGAATCACGTGCCGCGCCCCGGCGAATGGATCCGCCGTCGCGGCGAGGACATCGCGGCCGGCAGCGAGGTGCTGGCCGCCGGCACGCGCCTGTCGGCGGCGCACGTCGGCGTCGCCGCCTCGGTCGGCGCGGCGCAGCTCACGGTGTTTCGCCGGCTGCGCGTCGCGCTGTTCTCGACCGGCGACGAGCTGGCGATGCCCGGCGAGCCGCTCAAGCCCGGCGGCATCTACAACTCCAACCGCTACACGCTGCGCGCCCTGCTCGAAGGGCTCGGCTGCGAGGTCGCCGACCTCGGCATCGTGCCCGACTCGCGCGATGCGACGCGTGCCGCCTTGCGCGAAGCCGCGGCGGCCAACGACCTGATCCTCACCAGCGGCGGCGTCTCGGTCGGCGAGGAAGACCACGTCAAGCCCGCGGTCGAGGCCGAGGGCTCGCTCGACCTGTGGAAGATCGCCATCAAGCCGGGCAAGCCGCTGGCCTTCGGGAGCGTCGGGAGAAAAGTCGGCGCTGGTGGCACGGCAACTGAGACGGCAACTCAGACGCCGGCGGCCTTCATCGGCCTGCCGGGCAACCCGGTTTCCAGCTTCGTCACCTTCATCATGCTGGTGCGGCCCTTCGTCCTCAAGGCGCAGGGCGCAGCGGGCGTGACGCCGCGCGCCCAGGCGCTGCGTGCCGATTTCGAGTGCAAGGGCGATCCGCGGCGCGAGTTCCTGCGTGCCCGCATCAACGCGCAGGGCGGGCTGGAACTGTTCGCCAACCAGAGTTCGGGCGTGCTGACGTCCTGCACCTGGGCCGACGGCCTGATCGACAACCCGCCGGGGCAGGCCGTCCGGCGCGGCGACACGGTGCGTTTCCTGCCGTTTTCCGAACTGCTATAGTCGCAGCGGGGTCATCCCGGCGAAGGCCGGGATCCAGCGATTGCAGAATTCCTGGATTCCCGCGTTCGCGGGAATGACGAGTTTGAAATCCTTGAGTTCCATTCCGTCAATGAACGTGAAAATACTTTTCTTCGCCGGCTTGCGCGAGGCGCTGGGGACGGGGTCGGAGTCCGTCACCCTGCCTGCCGGGGTCGGCACCGTCGGCGCCCTGCGCGACCATCTCGCCGCGCGCGGCGCGCCGTGGTCGGCGCTGGCGACGACGAAGAACCTGCGCTCGGCGGTGAACCAGCAGATGGTCGGGCCTGACGCACCCATCAAGGCCGGCGACGAAGTGGCGTTTTTCCCGCCGGTTACGGGTGGCTGAGATGTCGGTCAGCGTGCAGGAAGCCGACTTCGATGCGGGCGCCGAGATCGCGGCACTCTCGGCAGGGCGCGACGACGTCGGGGCGGTAGCCAGCTTCGTCGGCTTGGTGCGGGCCGACAAGGCCGCCGCGGAAGTCGGCGCCGGCGCTACGGCGGCCGTGCAGGCGATGACCCTCGAACACTACCCCGGCATGACCGAAAAGGCGCTCGAGGCCATCGTCGTCGAAGCGCGCGGACGCTGGGACATCTACGGCGTGAGCGTGATCCATCGCGTCGGCAAATTGCAGCCGGGCGATCGCATCGTCTTCGTCGCGGTGGCCTCGGCGCATCGCGGCGAGGCCTTCGCCGCCTGCGAGTTCATCATGGATTACCTGAAGACGCGGGCCCCCTTCTGGAAGAAGGAAGACACCGCGGAGGGCGGGCGCTGGGTCGATGCCCGCGAGAGCGACGACCAGGCCGCCGGGCGCTGGGAAAGCGCGCAGAAATGACAACGGCCAGGCACTGAGTGCCTGGCCGTGCCGTTAAGGCGGTATTCCCTGCTTACTTGCGCTTGGCGCCGCCGCCGGCCTTCTTGACCGTCTCGCCGACGCTGGTCATGGCGGCGGTCGAAGCCTTCGAAATCTGCTCGAAGGCCTGATTGGCGGTGGCGATCGCCTGCTGGAAGGACTCCATCATGTTCGGCGTCTGGCCCGGCAGGGTCTTCATGAAGGTCTGCATGGCTTCGGTCATTTCCTGGCTGCCGGAAGCAAGCTGCTCGGTGACCAGGCGGGCGAACTCGGCCCGCGCGGTGTTGCCGATCTCGGCGATCTGCTGGGCGGCGGCCACCATGCGCTGGGTGGTCTCCTGCGCGTACTGGGTGCGCAGCTGCATCATCGCCTGCGGATCGCGGGCGCCGGTCTGGGCCTTGGCATTTTCCACGCCGCTCTGGAACATTTCCTTCGCCAGTTCGGACTGCAGGGCCATGATGCGCTGGGAATTCTCGATCGAAAGCTGCGCCAGGCGCATGGCGGCTTCCATGTTCTTGCGGTGCAATTCGCTGAATTGTTCTGCCTTGCCTGCCATGATGATTCTCCTGTGATTAATCCAAAACCAACAAACTACCACCAATGACCTGCCGGATTGTGACCTAAATCAAACGGCATCGTTTCAGCATCAGGAGTTGTCCTGAACCCACGGCTGAAGCATACTGCAAGCAAATGCTTTAGGTGAAAAGGAAAATCATGAAGATCCTCGGCATCGCCCTGGTCGTGCTGGTGGCGCTGGAACACCTGTATTTCCTCTACCTCGAGATGTTTCTCTGGACCCGGCCGAAGGGGCTCAAGACCTTCGGCAACACGCCCGAGCGCGCCGAGGCGTCCAGGGTGCTGGCGGCCAATCAGGGGCTCTACAACGGCTTTCTCGCCGCCGGCCTGCTCTGGGGGCTGGTCTACCCGGACGCGGCCGCAGGCATCCATATCCAGGCCTTCTTCCTCGCCTGCGTCATCGTGGCGGGCATCTACGGCGGCATCACGGTCAAGAAGACCATCCTCTACGTCCAGGGCGGCCCGGCGCTGCTGGCGCTGCTGGCAGTGCTTGCCGCCTAGGCCGGGCACGGCGACTTCTCAAGGAGAGACCCGATGGCTATCCCCAGCACCGAATGGAAAGAGAACATTGCCCCCGACGAAGCCGTGCGCCACGCCGGCTATGCGCGCGACTTCGCCGAGATCCAGGCGCTGAAGTCGGCGAAATTCGGCAAGGGCCGGGCCCTGCACCGCAAGCAGCAACTCGGCCTGCAAGGCAGCCTCGAGGTCTTGTCCGGTTTGCCCGGGCATGCGCGCCACGGATTGTTCGTCGCGCCGGGAACCTACGAGGCATGGATTCGCTTGTCCAACGGCGGCACCGATCGCGAGGCCGACAAGAAGCCCGATGTGCGCGGCTTTGCGATCAAGGTCCGCGGCGTCAGCGGCCCCGGCGCGCTGGGTTCGGGCCCGGCCGCGAGCCAGGATTTCCTGCTGATCAATCATCCGGCCTTCGCCTTTGCCGGCGCCGACGAATTCGTCGGCCTGGTGAAAAACCTGACCCGGGGGCCGGGGGCGCTGCTCGGCTACCTGGTGTCGCGCTACGGCTTCTTCGGCGCGCTGGGCATGATGAAGCGCTTCGCCAGGACCTTCAGCCGGCCCTTCAGCGGTTTTGCCACCGAGCGCTTCTATTCGGCCGCGCCGATCGCCTGCGGCCCCTATGCGGCGCGGGTGCGCCTGCTGGCGGCGACCGACGAGGTCAGGCCGGGCGCTGCCGCGGACTGGGCCGGGGATTTCCGCTCGCACCTGGCGCAGGGCCCGCTGCGTTTCGAACTGCAACTGCAGTTTTTCGTCGATGAGGCGCGCACGCCGATCGAGGATGCGTCGGTGGACTGGCCGGAAGACGTCGCGCCCTATGTCACGGTGGCCGTGCTGACCATTCCCCAGCAGGATCCGCAAACCGAGGCAGGACAGGAACTGGCCGCTGCCATCGAGTCCGCGGCCTTCGACCCGTGGAGCGCGCTGATGGACCATCGCCCGCTGGGCGAAGTCATGCGGGCCCGTAAAGTGGTCTACTTCCAGAGCCAGCAGGGACGGGCCTGAGCTCGTGAATAAACCTACTGCGCGTGCCGGATCGGGGCTTGGGCGGC
>DAIOGL010000121.1:0-7691 GCA_036745235.1 Sulfuritalea sp. | reverse complement strand
GCGATCATCAGGTAGAGGCCGTCGAGCGTCTTCTGCGTCACGTAATTCTCCAGATGGGCATCCTGCTCGCGCATCAGCCCGAACTTCGCGGCCTTGCCGGCGAGCTGGTCGTATTTCTCCGCCAGCTTGACCTTGGCCATGGCCTTCTGCACCACCGGCTTGAACTTCTCCGCCAGCGGGCCGGCGGTGGTGCGGCGGAAATATTGCGTCGCCGAATCCTCGCCGCCGGACAGGATGCCCTTGGCATCCTCGACCGACATCTGCCTGATCGAATTCACCAGCAGGGTCTTGGCTTGGGGCACCGCCGCCTCGGCCGCACGGTTCATCGCGGTGAGCAGTTCATCCGCCTGTTTGCCCATGCCCAGCCCGCGCATCACGCCCTCGACCTTCTGCACGCTTTCCGGCAGCGGGATCCTGACTTTCGGATTGCCCAGAAAACCGTCCTGCTTGCCGAGCAATTCGACGGCCTTGCCGGCGCCCTGGGTAAGGGCCTCCTTGAGGCCGCCGCTGGCATCCTTGCCGGAGATGTCGGCCAGCGACAGCGCGTGGGCGGAGGCCGCCAGCAGCAGGCCGGCAAGCAGGGCAAATGGTTGGCGCATTTCGGATTCTCCCGGAGGCCGATTGACCCGTGTCAGGCCTTGGGCCGCAGTTCGCGGCGCAGGATCTTGCCGACCGGCGTCTTCGGCAGGTCGGTGCGGAACTCGATGTACTTCGGCCGCTTGTAACCGGTCAGCTGTTCCTTGAGGAAGTCCTGCACGGCGCTCTCGGTGAGCGCCGGGTCCTTCCTGACGATGAACAGTTTCACGACTTCGCCCGAGTGTTCGTCGGGCACGCCGATCGCGGCCGCTTCCAGCACGCCGGGGCAATTCATGACCACCTCCTCGACCTCGCTCGGATAGACGTTGAAGCCCGAAACCAGCACCATGTCCTTCTTGCGATCGACGATGCGGGTCTGGCCCTCGGTATCCATCACGCCGATGTCGCCGGACTTGAAGAAGCCGTCGGCCGTCATGACCTTGGCCGTTTCGTCCGCCCGGTTCCAGTACCCCGCCATCACCTGCGGCCCGCGAATGCATATCTCGCCCGCCTCGCCCAGCGGCAGGTCCTTGCCGTCTTCGTCGCGGATGGCGATCTCGGTCGAGGGTACCGGCAGGCCGATGGTGCCGGTGAAGCCCTTGAGGTTGGATACGTTGCAGGTGGCGACCGGCGAGGTTTCCGACAGGCCGTAGCCTTCGACGATGGTGCTGCCGGTGATCGCGGCCCATTTCTCCGCGACCGCGCGCTGGGTCGCCATGCCCCCGCCGAGGCTGATCTTGAGGCTGGAGAAATCCAGCTTGGCGAATTCCGGGTTGTGCGCCAACGCATTGAACAGCGTGTTGAGGCAGGGGAATACGTTGAACTTGAAGGTCGACAGTTCCTTGACGAAGCCCGGGATGTCGCGCGGATTCGGGATCAGCAGATTGCAGGAGCCGGTGCGCACGCCGATCATGTTGCAGACGGTCAGCGCGAAGATGTGATACAGGGGCAGCGCGCAGACGAAATTGTGCTGCTGCTCGGTGTGGGTGTTGATCGCCGGCTGCATCCATGCTTCGACCTGCAGCATGTTGGCGATGATGTTGCGGTTGAGCAGCGTGGCGCCCTTGGACACGCCCGTGGTGCCCCCCGTGTATTGCAGAAAGGCGACATCCTCGCGTGTGCGCGCCACGACCTTGAGCGTCATGCCCGCGCCCTGGGCCACGGCATCGTTGAAGCGCAGCGAGCCCGGCAGCGAAAAATCCGGCACCATCTTCTTCACGCGGCGCACGACGAAATTCACCAGCGTGCCCTTCAGCCCGCCCAGCAGGTCGCCCATGGCGGCCACCACCACATGCTTGACCGGCGTATTGGCAACGACCTTTTCCAGTGTCGTGGCGAAGTTCTCGATGATGACGATCGCCTCGGCGCCGCTGTCCTTGAGCTGGTGCTCGAGTTCGCGCGGCGTGTAAAGCGGATTGACATTGACCACAACATAGCCGGCGCGCAGCACCGCCGCGACGCAGACCGGGTATTGCATGATGTTCGGCATCATCAGCGCGACACGCGCGCCGGGGGTCAGCCCGCGCGACTGCAGCCAGGCGCCGAGGTTGCGCGACAGGGAATCAAGCTGGGCATAGGTGATCGACTTGCCCATGCAGACGAAGGCGGTGCGCGCTGCATACTTCTTCATCGACTCCTCGAGCACCTGCGAAACGGTCTCGTACTGATTGACGTCGATTTCGGCCGGCACGCCTGCCGGATAGTTCTTGAGCCACAGCTTGTCCATCTTCTGATCTCCTCCGTTTTGTTGCTGCCATTATTGCATTTGCCATGCCTGCCGTCAGCAGTCACATGGACAGGCCTGAGTCTAGCCGGCAGGCCTCGAACACTCGAATGCGGGAGCACGATGGTATCGGCAGCCAATACCCTTCGTGGCAATTGATGCAGCTTCGTCGCATTCGGTTTACCTGCCAGCCGGCTCCGCGCATTCTGGATTTTCCTTCACTCAGGAGAGCGTCATGAAAACCCTGCACCGATATCTTCCACTGATGATTGTGGCCTTGCTGGCGACGATCGCCATCGTCCATGGACCCGTCGCCCAGCCGCCCGGCTATCACGACTTCGCCGATCAGGATGCCGCATACGGCATTCCTCATTTCGCGGACGTAATCTCGAACCTCGGATTTGCCCTGGTTGCCTTTTGGGGCTGGATGCGCCTCGCGCCGGCAAACCGGCATCCCGATATCCGATCGAGCTGGGCCGGGTATCGCCTGTTCTTGATCGGGCTGTTTCTTACCGCCCTGGGGTCGTCCTGGTACCACCTTGCACCTGACAATGCCAGCCTGGTCTGGGACCGCCTGCCGATCGCCGTTGCCTGTGGCGGCCTGCTTGCCGGTGTCCGGGGTGACGTTCGGCACGAGGAAAGCCGCAGACTCGCCGCCTGGCTCGCCCTCGCCGCCGGCCTCAGCGTCGCCTGGTGGTATTTCACGGAACTGGAAGGGGTGGGCGACCTGCGTCCCTATCTGCTGCTTCAGGGGCTGCCCATCCTGCTGATCCCCCTCTGGCAATGGATATATCGCATGCCTGCCGCCGACCGGCTGATGTTCGGCGCCGCCTTGGCGCTCTACGTTCTTGCCAAGTTCGCCGAACTCAACGACCACGAAATCGCTGCCGCACTTGGCGGCCTCACCGGTCATACCTTGAAGCATCTGCTCGCCACCGGAGCGGCAGCGCTGATCGTGACGCGGTTGGTGCGTCGGGTTCGGGAGCCGCACCCGGCTCCGCAAGACGAATATCCTGCCATCGGCCAAGCAGCGTGATCCAGTCACCCGGCGCCGGCGGGCTCAAGGCTTCCGCCGATGCATGTCCGCCAGCGCCGCCATCAGCCAGGAGCGCATGCCGATGACGATGGTGTAAGGGCGTCGCTGGTCGGGCGGCAGTTTCTGGTCGGCCAGGTGCTGGTTCGAAAAATCCTGCCCGACGCGCATCAGGCGCTCGCGGAAGGAGTTGGCCAGACCGCGGCCGATTTCGCCATGCACCACCATCAGCATTTCCGATTCGCCGTCGAAGCCGCCGGCGAAGTAGTCGTGCAGCACCTCCTTGCGGAAGAACTCCATCACGGGGCCCTGCGGCAGCCAGCGGAAGCCCTTGGCCACCTTGAGCCGGTAGCGGTTGCCGGGGCGCAAATCGATGATGCCGAGCCGGTCCAAGTGCGCCAGGGCGCGTACCAGCTTCGCCTCGCTCAAGTCGTAGGTGGCGAGAATCTCCTCGGCCGGCATCTGGCTGATGACGCAGATCGCCACCACCAGCAGCGTGCGGTCGGCCACCACCGCCTTCTCCTGTGCCAAGGTCAGCTCCAGCATCAGGGGTGCGGTATCGGCAACGCGACGGGCGAGGTCGGCGAAGTCGAGGTTGATGATGCGGCAGATGTCGTCGATGCGCGACACCGGCATGTCGCCGCCTTTCGAGAACATCCGCTTGACGCTCGACTCGGCCATGCCGAGGCGCTCCGCGACCACCGCATAGGTGACGCCGGCGGCCTTGAGTTCGTTCTTGAGGTGGGCAATCAGATCGGCGGTAGTGCTCATGACGTTGGCAATTCCCCGAGAAAGTATCTGCAAACGATACTACAAGTCGAGATCAACGACACATCGTCCCCTTTGCTTGTACCGTCAACGCGCCACGCCCATGATGAGCCCGTCATTCGACACAACAACCAGGGAGCACACCATGGAACACGCATTCCGCACCGTTCAACGTGACACAAGCGCCTGGCGCATGCAGGCATGGATTTCCTTCGGCATCGCCCTGCTGGTCTGCGGCACCGGCCTGGCCTGGCTGCCGGGCGGGGATCTCGACCGCGCCTTCATGGTCATGGGCTATTTCTTCTGCCTCTCGTCAGCCTTCGTCCTGTCCAAATATGTCCGCGACAACGCCATCGCCCCCTCCGACACGCCGATGTGGGCCATGGTGGTCTGGGGCGGCTTCGCCCTGTCCATGGCGCTCACCGCATGGGGCCTGTGGCGCATGGAAATCAACCCGACCTGGAAGGCCTATCTGCTGGTGAGCTGGCTCTACCTGATCTCGTCGGCCTTCACGCTGGCCAAGACCCTGCGCGATGCCTACGAGGCCGACCGGCTCGAACGCGGGCAGGACGCCGCTTCGGCCCAGCCCGCCACTGAAGCCGCAGCCGCCAGCCACTAAGCCTTGCATCCACACATGGAGAATCTCATGACATACGACACCTCCCGCCGCCGCGCCTTGCGCGCCCTGATCGGCCTCACCCTCGCCCCCGCCGCCGCTCTGCTGGCCGCGCCGAGCCGGGCTCATGGCGGCGTTTCGGACGCCAGTGCGGCATCCAGTCTTTCGCTCTCGTTGCCGGTCGCCGTGCTCAGCGCCGCACCGGTGGCGATCCTCAGCGCCGGCGCCGTGCTGACCGTGGTCGCGGTCGAGACCGCCGCCACGGGAACGGTATGGCTGCTGCGCCGCGCCTCGGACGGCGTCACGGCGAGCCTGCGCTTCAGCGGCGAAGCCGCCGCCGCATCGCTGGTAGGAGCCGGGGCCGTCGTCTCCGTGACCGTCGTCGCCGCCGGCTGGCTGCTTTCCGTCGCCGGCGAAGTGCTCTGCCTGGTGCCCAATGCCCTGGGCGAATCGCTCCTCTACAACGAGAGGATACGGTGATGAACTTCCTGATCCGCCTCTTCCGTCACACACTCTTGGCGACGATGGTCGTGGCGACCCTGGCCGGCGCCACCTGCCCGGCCCTGGCCGGACAGAACTGCGAACCGCGCCGGCCGAGCCCGGACTCGATGCGGCGCGACCTCGCGCTGGCGGCAAGCGTCGCGCAGCAACTCGACGAGATGGCGCGACGCGACGGCACCCGGGTGCTGCTGATCGCCCGCGCCGGACAGGATCTCGGCCAGTACGGCCTGCGCTATTCGCACCTCGGCATTGCCTACCGCGATGACGCGGCGCTGGCCGGACGCGGCGCGTGGCGCGTGGTGCACAAGCTCAACCAGTGCGGCAGCAGCCAAAGCACGCTCTACCGGCAAGGTCTGGCCGAATTTTTCGGCGACGGCCTTTACGTCCATGAAGCGGGAGTGGTGGTGCTCAAGCCCGCGATCGCGGCGCGCCTGCCGGAACAGCTGAAGGATGACTTGCTCCTGACCACGCTGCACGAGCCGCGCTACAACATGCTCGCCTATCCGTGGTCCGGGCCCTACCAGCAAAGCAACCAGTGGGCGATCGAAACCCTGGCGATGCTGGCGGATCCAGCCGTCGTCAGCCGCGCAACGGCCCGCGACTGGCTGCGCGCCCGCGACTACCAGCCGACGACCCTGCAGATATCGTCCTTGACGCGCCTCGGTGCGCGCCTGTCGTCGGCCCACATCAGCTTCGACGACCACCCTTTCGGGCGGCGCATGGCCGGACAGATCGACACTGTCACGGTCGACTCGGTGTTCGCCTGGATGGAACGCTCCGGCCTCGGCGAGGCGCCGCTGCGACTGCGCACGCTGCCCGGCGATCGTCCGATCCGTCGCGGCACCGTCGATATCTGATTGGCATTACATTTCACGCCGCCCGTCATTCCTGAGACAATATGACACCGCTCTGCACCGTCCAATCCAAACGCGTTAAGGAATCTCTCCGATGAGTACCCAATCCGGCCTGCTGCGCACCCGCCGCTTCGCCCCGCTGTTCGTCACCCAGTTTCTCGGCGCGCTGAACGACAACGTGCTGAAGAACGCCATGGTCGTGCTGCTGACCTTCCAGGCCGCGAGCTGGACCACGATCAAGCCCGAGCTGCTGGCGAACCTTGCAGCGGGCATCTTCATCCTGCCCTTCTTCCTGTTTTCCGCGACGGCGGGGCAATTGGCCGACAAATACGACAAGGCGCGCCTGGCGCAAATGGTCAAGCTGCTGGAGATCGGCATCGTCATCGTGGCCGGCGTCGGCCTTGCACTGCACAGCATCGCCGTGCTGTTCGTCAGCCTGTTCCTGCTCGGGCTGCATTCGACGCTGTTCGGCCCGGTGAAATACGCGATCCTGCCGCAGCACCTCAAGAACGAAGAGCTGGTCGGTGGCAACGCGCTGATCGAGGCCGGCACCTTCATCGCGATACTCGTCGGCACCCTGCTCGGCGGCCTGCTCGCCGGTAACGGTGCCGGCACGGCATGGATCACCGGCGCCGGCCTCGCGATCGCCATCGCCGGCTATGTCGCCTCGCGCTCGATTCCGGCCGCCGTGCCGCCAGCGCCGACTTTGTCGATCAGCATCAATCCGCTGACCGAGACCTGGCGCAACATCCAGTTCGCCCGCGAGAACCAGACCGTGTTCCTCTCCATCATGGGCATCTCGTGGTTCTGGCTGTTCGGCGCGCTGTTCCTCGCCCAGTTTCCCGCCTACACCAAGAACGTGCTGGGCGGCAGCGAAACCGCGGTGACCCTGCTGCTGGCGACCTTCACCTTCGGCATCGGCGTCGGTTCGCTGTTCTGCGAAAAGCTCTCGGCCAAGCGTGTCGAACTTGGCCTGGTACCGCTGGGCTCGATCGGCATGACGGTCTTTGCCCTCGATCTCGCGCTCGCCTCGCCCGCCTCGCCCGCACCGGTGCCGCTGGGAGCGCTGGCGCTGCTGGCACACGGCACGATCTGGCGCCCACTGATCGACCTCGGCCTGCTCGGAATATTCGGCGGCTTCTTCATCGTGCCGCTCTACGCCCTGGTGCAGCAGCGCTCGAACCCCGAGCACGGCGCGCGCATCATTGCCGCCAACAACATCATGAACGCGCTGTTCATGGTCGTCGGCGCGCTTTGCGCCGCCGGCATGCTGGCCGCCGGCCTGACCATCCCGATGCTGTTTGCCGTGGCGGCGATCTGCAATGCGGCGGTGGCGCTGTTCATCTACGGCCTGGTGCCCGAATTCCTGCTGCGCTTCATCGTCTGGATGCTGATCCACATCGTGTATCGCCTGCGTGTGCAGGAGCTCGACCAGGTGCCGGAGGAAGGTCCGGCGGTGATCGTCTGCAACCATGTTTCCTTCGTCGATGCGCTGGTGATCATGGCCGCCTGCCGGCGTCCGATCCGCTTCGTCATGGACCACCATATCTTCCGCTGGCCGGTGCTGAACTTCGTCTTCCGCACCAGCAAGGCCATCCCGATCGCGTCGGCCAAGGAAGA